>NZ_MUFO01000028.1:0-42687 GCF_001995345.1 Salinivibrio sp. IB872
ATGTTATTGATAACCTGCTATTGACAATAAAATTAATCGAATAGCGATAAAAACAAACACAACAACGCAATTATTATAAAGGAAACAATCATGCAAACCGTCTCTCCTCATGAGGCCGGGTCGCGTTTATCTGTGATCCAACGTGTTCGCGCCTTGGGGCCGGGCATTATGATGGCCGCTGCCGCCGTGGGTGGCTCTCATCTGGTTGCCTCAACCAAAGCCGGTGCCATTTATGGTTGGCAATTGGCCGCATTGATCCTGCTGGTAAATCTCTTTAAATACCCTTTTTTCCGCGCAGGCGTGCAATACACGGCAGGAACCGGCGAAACCTTAGTAGAGGGCTATGCCCGCCTTGGCCGCGGGTATCTGTGGCTTTTTATCGTGCTCAGCGCAGTATCCGGCGTGATCAATACAGCCGCACTGACTTTATTTAGCGCCAGCCTGCTAAGCTATTTTGTGCCGTTTGATCTTTCCCTGACCGCCCTTTCCATCATTATTGTAATGACTTGTTTGGTCATTCTAATTGCTGGTCATTACAAGGCGTTGGATTGGCTATCTAAAGTGATCATGGCGACGCTCACCTGTGCCACCTTGGTCGCGGTGACTGTGGCAATCGGCAACCCTGTCGCGGTTGAACCTAATTTTCAGGCTCCGTCCATTTGGTCAATCACGGCGATTGGCTTTATCGTGGTCACCATGGGTTGGATGCCCGCCCCGATTGAAATTTCTAGCATCACCTCGGTGTGGCTAAAGCGTAAAGCGCAATCTGAGCCCATTAATGCTAAAGCGGCGCTGTTTGATTTTAACGTCGGCTATATCGGCACCGCTGCATTGGCGATTGTGTTTCTATCGCTCGGTGCCCTGCTGTTGCATGGCAGTGGGGTTGAATTAAAGCAATCTGGGATTGGCTTTTCGCATCAATTGGTTGGCCTGTATGCGGCCACGATTGGTGAATGGTCCCGCTATTTGATTGCGGTAGTCGCTTTTTTCTGTATCTTCGGCAGCACCATTACCGTGATCGACGGGTATGCGCGGGTCGTGTCTGAATCGCAGCGCTTATTGCGTCGCCAGCCACAAGCCTCGCCACTGGTGACTCAAGGCTGGATGTTAATCACGGCCGTGTTAGCGCTCGGTATTGTCGCGTTTTGGACCGGTGCATTGCTAACCATGCTCGATTTCGCCATGATTGCTGCATTCGTGACCACGCCGTTCTTTGCATTACTCAACTATATTTTGGTGACCAAACACCGCTTACCRCCTGAAGTGACCATGAGTAAGTCGATGCGCGCACTGGCGATCGTGGGCCTGATGTATTTATTCGGCTTTTTAGCAGTATTTATTTGGTGGAAGTGGTTGATGTAACAAAGTTTACCTTGTTCACGCTTGAAGGGCTGGGTTAACATCCTTTTACAACTTCACCATCGGCGTTGAGCACGGATAAGGTATTATTTGCTTTATAAAAGCCAGTCATGGTTTAGGTTAAGGACGTGGGTAGCTTGAAAAAGTGAACGACTGCCCACATAACTGTCGTATTAAGAAATGGATTGTTAACCCAACCGGGAGAACGTTATGAACGATCGTATCGTTTCGCACAGCCAGTCACAGCAGAGTGCGTTATCTACCAACAAAGTGCTACGTAACACGTATGCACTGCTATCGATGACACTGATCACCAGTGCTATCGCGGCCTTTATCGCTATCGCTGTCGGCATCGGCCCAATGATGTCGCTAGGTATGACCCTAGGTGCGTTGGCGATCGTGTTCTTTGTGCTACCTCGCACTATGAACTCCTCCGCGGGTATTGTGTGGACCTTCGTGTTCACCGGTCTTCTAGGCGCCTCGTTAGGCCCAACACTGACCTATTACCTGAGTCTGTCGAGTGGCCCAGGGATTGTGATGCAGGCGCTTGCTACCACAGGTATGGTATTCCTTGGCCTGTCGGCTTACGCCATTACATCGAAGAAAGACTTCTCTTTCATGGGTGGCTTCTTGGTTGCCGGTGTGATCGCGCTATTGGTGGCGATGGTCGCGAACATCTTCCTACAGATCCCAGCGCTGAGCTTGGCGATCAGCACCATTGCGGTACTGATTTTCTCAGCCTTTATTCTGTATGACACCAGCAACATCATTAACGGCGGCGAGACCAACTACATCCGCGCCACCGTGTCGCTGTATTTGAATATCTTCAACATCTTCGTTCACCTGCTGAGCATTCTTGGCATCATGAACGACGACTAAGTGCCACACAAAAATTGTGTATGCACCACCAAAGCCGGCTATTGCCGGCTTTTTTTATAGCAGCACGCACAAGCGTGATGAAGAAACCTGTCCGCAATAAACGTCAGTTGCACTCATTCCAGTCGCTCGCTATGCTTTGCAGCCTTATCAACGGCGAGAACATCCGCTGGGATGACGAACAAAGGCAAGACTATGTTGGTGTATGAAGGTGAAACCGTTGCAACGGATGCGCAAGGGTATTTAAAAAACGTAGACGATTGGCACGAAGCGCTGGTTCCCTTGTTGGCTGAGCAAGAAGGCATTGCACTGACCGAGGCCCACTGGGAAGTGATCCACTTTGTCCGCCATTTTTACCAAGAATACAACACCTCACCGGCGGTGCGTTTATTGGTAAAATCGATGGAAAAAGAATACGGCCCAGAGAAAGGTAACAGCAAATATCTGTTTAAGCTCTTTCCGAAAGGCCCGGCCAAACAAGCAACCAAATTGGCAGGCCTCCCCAAACCCGCCAAATGTTTGTAACTAGGCCCCATTAAAGACCTTCCCACGACCTACTGAATGGCAAACCCATCCACGGAACGCCATTCAGTATCTTCGTGTTTAACCTGATTCACGCTCGCGGTGGGCGGCCCTTGATCTAACCATGCAATAAGGGCATCAACCGACTCTTCGCGGCCACATGCCAACACCTCAACGCGTCCATCTGGCAAGTTCTTCGCGTACCCAGTCAAAGACAGTTTTAATGCCTCGTGCGCGGTGTGATAACGAAAGCCAACGCCCTGAACGTGACCTGTGACATAGGCCTTGACGCATTTTTGAGACATCGGTCACCTCCACTGTATTTCCATTGCATAATGACATCTGTATAACGCTACATGAGACAGTCGTTTGACAGGATTACGTCATGAAAGAAGTAGCGTTTCGATGGATTGATAAATACCTCATCCACCTTCGGCTCCAAGAAAAATTTTACCTTATCTTTTTCCTTCCCCTCCTCGCAATGATAGTGATAGCGCTGACACTCGATGCAGCGTCGGACACGCGAGTGGCAACCAACATGCAGGCGGAAGGCCAAGCCATTCAGGCCCTTGTGACGAAATACGATTTGCCAGCGCAAGAAGTACGCACGGTACTACAAAACCAGCAAAGCGGGTTTACGCTCACGCCGTCGGGACAGCTTGACTATCAACCAGATGGCACCTTGTTCACCTACCTTGGCACACTCGATTGGAGCTTGCTGCTTGGCATGGTAGTGGTGATTGCGCTGTTGACCTATTACATCATGACCTTTATCGGCGGCGCGATGTACACCATGAACCAAGCTCTCTTAAAGCTAGCAGATGGGGAACTCAGCTACCGAATGAACTTCTTCCCAGTACGGGATGAGTTCAGCCAGATCGCGATTACCATCGACAAAGTGCTTGAGCGTGAGCAAAACATGGTGAAAGCCATTCAGCAAAGCGCAGAGATGATGGATAGCTTGTCATCGAGCCTGCAGCAGCGCAGCGACGAAAGTGAATCACTGGGTGAAAGCCAACGTCAGTATCTTGATTCACTCGCCAGTGCCACCGAGGAAATGGCGGGATCGATTCGTGAAGTGGCGAGCCACGCCACCGATACGTCTACTCAGACCCAAGAGGCTACTGAGGCGGCTCAGCAAGGGCGTCAGCAAGTTCAGCAAACCATGACGGCGATTAACGCGCTGGCCAGTGAGATTGCTCAAGCCGCGGATAAGGTGACCGAACTGAATCAAAATGCTGAGCAAATTGGCAGCGTGGTGACCACCATCAACGCCATCAGCGAGCAGACCAACTTATTGGCCCTGAATGCGGCGATCGAGGCTGCCCGTGCGGGCGAGCAAGGGCGTGGCTTTGCGGTAGTCGCCGATGAGGTGCGCACCTTGGCAAGCCGCACTCAAGAGTCCACGGTCGATATTCAAACCATGATTGAGTCGCTGCAAACGCATACCACTGAGTTGCGTCGCGTTATGGAGGGCACCGTCGAAAATGCGTCTGCCAGCGAAGCTGCGGTGCAAGAGATTGATGCCGAGATCAGCCAAATCGCCGCTCGTAGCAGCACGATTTCTGATCGCAGTACCGAAATTGCAGCCGCCGCCGAGCAACAAGGCAACGTGGCGAGTACGATTTCACAAGATGTCGAACAGGTGCGCAGCCAGTCCACGCAAGTCGCACAAATGCTGCGAGATTCTGCGACCGAAGTCAGCGAGCTTGGCACGCAAGCCCAGCAATTGAAAACCTTGGTGGCAGGACTTCGTACCTAACTCCCTTGGTGTACCGTCCGTATGCTTCCTATCACGCGCCCACCTCTGGGCGCGTTTTTATTGCAATGACACCGGCCTTGCTCGACAATACCCGCCCTTTTTTGCTTTATCCGCAAGTCACGTCATGATGCAGGTGCCTTACTCAGCATTTTGACGTGTTTTGCACCACCAAATTGTTAGGAACGTCCATGACTGCCACTGTGTATCTCGCCAAAGGCCGCGATAAATCCATCAAACGCCGCCATCCTTGGATTTTCTCGCGCGGCATTGCCCGCATCGAAGGGAAACCTGCTTTGGGTGACACGGTCACTGTTTGTGATCATCAAGGTGAATTTTTAGGGCTAGGCGCCTATTCACCGCAATCGCAAATTCGAGTTCGCATGTGGTGCTTTGAAAAAACCCCCATCGACAGTGACTTTTTCCTTGCCCGTATTCGTGCGGCAAAGCCGCTGCGCACCATGCTCGCTCAGCGTGATGGGCTCACTGGTTATCGCCTATTAGCCGCTGAGTCTGACGGCGTCCCCGGTATCACCGTCGACAAGTACGATAACTATTTGGTGTGTCAATTGCTTAGCGCCGGCGCGGATGCTCAGCGTGATAACCTCGTCACTGCCCTGCGTACCGAGTTTCCAAAGTGCCATATCTACGAGCGTTCCGATGTGGCGATTCGCAAAAAAGAAGGCCTTAAACCGCGCACCGGCGTTTTACACGGTGAGGAACCGCCTGCGTCCGTCATCATCGAAGAAAACGGCGTGGCGATTGAAGTCGATATTGCCAATGGCCACAAAACCGGCTTTTATCTCGACCAACGGGATAGCCGCGAACAAGCGGTGAAATACATGGATGGCAAACGGGTCTTAAACTGCTTTTGCTACACTGGCGGTTTTGGCTTGTATGCGCAAAAAGGCAATGCTAAGCAGGTCACTAATGTGGATGTCTCACAGCCCGCGCTCGACAAAGCGAAAGCCAATGCGGCGCGAAACGGCTTTGATCTCACCCGTGCTGAGTTTGTGAATGCCGATGTGTTCAAGCTGCTGCGCACTTATCGCGAACAAGGCGAGCGCTTTGATGTGATTGTGATGGATCCGCCCAAATTTGCGGAGTCCAAATCCCAACTGACCGGCGCATGTCGCGGCTACAAAGATATTAATATGCTCGCTATGCAGCTTCTTAATCCGGGCGGTGTGCTGCTCAGCTATTCGTGCTCGGGCTTAATGGATGCGGGCCTGTTCCAAAAGATACTGGCAGACGCGGCATTAGATGCCGGTAAAAACGTGCAGTTTATTGAGCGCTTTGCACAAGCGGCGGACCATCCCACTCACAGTGCATATCCGGAAGGTTTTTACCTCAAAGGCTTTGCGTGTTTGGTGCAATAACACACGGTCTTTAACTGGTGTGCGGACGGGCGCAAAGCGCGTCCGCACTTCTGGACACAATTGTCTGATGAATCTACGTTTAAGTAAGTAGCGACCCGACAGGAGTGTTCAGATGCTAAGCCCCATTAAGCCCAACGACGAAGCTCAACGCCTCAAAAAATTACAAGACACTGGCGTGCTTGATACCGAAGACGAAGAGCGCTTTGATCGCATCACTCGCTTAGCTAAACGCCTTTTCGATGTCCCCATCGCCCTCGTCAGCCTCATTGACGATGATCGCCAGTGGTTTAAATCCTGCTTTGGCCTTAACGTGCGCCAAACGCCACGCGATATCTCTTTTTGTGGTCATGCTATTTTGGGCGATCAACCCTTTGTGGTGAAAGACGCCAGCCTCGATCCACGCTTCGCTGATAATCCCCTTGTTGCGGGCGAGCCACATATTCGCTTTTATGCCGGATACCCGCTCTCGCTCGGCGACGGGAGTAACATGGGCACCCTGTGTGTGATTGATGATAAGCCGCGCCGTTTTAGCGATGAAGATCTGCGCTTTTTGAAGGATTTGGCCCTACTCGCCGAGAGTGAGCTCTCCTCAGCGCAAACCGCATATACCGATGATCTCACGGGAATATCTAATCGACGCGGCTTTATGCAGCTAGCCAGTCGCGCCGTACAGCACTGTCAGCGCATGAATTCGCCGTATTCACTGGCATTCATCGATTTAAACGATTTTAAAATCATCAATGATACTTATGGTCATTCCGAAGGGGATATCGCCCTTCGTCATATGGCTAATCTGCTGCGCGCCAACATGCGCGAATCCGATGTGTTTGCACGGTTTGGTGGCGATGAGTTTGTGGTGTTTCTCTCCGGTGCTGGGCGTGAAGCCGCCGAGCAAGCACTCGACCGTTTTGCCGGTGTGGTGGAACGGTTTAATCAAATCAATCGCCACACCTACCCTATCTCATTCAGTTATGGCGTGGCGACCAGCTCCATGTCGACGCCACGCAGCTTGGATGATCTACTGGATGAAGCCGACACCAAGATGTACCAGCAAAAAAATGCCAAGGTGTAAGCCAAAAAGCGGGGTGTAACACCCCGCTTTGCGTTAATACCCGTGCGAATATCTGCCTATCCCTATTAGGAAGAAGACAGCGCCGCTGCAATGGTCTCCAAACTGCTCGGATCGTCGATCGTCGAGGGGACTTGGTAAGATTCGCCATCCGCCATCTGACGAATAATACGACGCAAGATTTTACCTGAGCGTGTTTTAGGCAACTTCTCCACGATAACCGCGTGTTTAAAGCAAGCGATCGCGCCAATTTGATCCCGCACGCGCTGAACCAACTCCCGTTCTATCTCGCCACTCACTGAGACAAAACCGTCTTTCAGTACCACCAAGCCGAGCGGCAATTGGCCTTTGAGCTCATCGTGCATGCCCACCACCGCACATTCGGCGACCGCTTCATGGCTGCCTAACACCTCTTCCATTTCGCCGGTCGATAAGCGGTGGCCCGCGACGTTAATCACATCATCAATCCGTCCCATCACAAACACATAGCCATCTTCGTCCATGTAGCCGCCATCACCCGAAACATAGTAGCCGGGGAATTGGCTAAGATAGCCAGATTCAAAGCGATCGTGGTTGCGCCACACAGTCGGCAGGCAGCTGGGCGGCAGAGGACGCTTCACGGCAATGTATCCTTGCTGGTTTGGTGCGGCAATCTCGCCCATTTCATCGAGAATACACACCTGATAGCCAGGACTTGGCATGGTTGCCGAACCGGGCTTGGTCGCAAAGCAGGTTAACCCCAATGGATTGCCCGCAATCGCCCAGCCAGTTTCGGTTTGCCACCAGTGATCAACCACGGGTCGCTGGGTCTTTTCTTCCACCCACTCCAATGTCGGTGGATCAAGCCGCTCGCCGGCCATAAACACCGTACGTAAAGATGTCATCGGATAGCGCGCAAGGTGCTCACCATTTGGGTCTTGCTTTTTAATCGCCCGAAAGGCGGTAGGCGCCGAGAATAAGATGCTGACGTTATACTCATCACATACACGCCAAAACGCTCCCGCATCCGGTGTACCGACTGGCTTGCCTTCAAACATCACCGTGGTGCAGCCGTGTAGCAAAGGGGCATACACAATATACGAGTGCCCCACTACCCAGCCGACATCCGAAGCGGCCCAAAACACTTCACCGGGTTTGACGTTGTAAATCGCGCTCATGCTGTACTTCATCGCCACCGCGTGGCCGCCATTGTCACGCACTACGCCTTTGGGTTTGCCCGTGGTACCGGAGGTATAGAGGATATATAAAGGATCGGTGGCATTGACAGGCACCGGCGCCGCAGGGGTGGCTTCAGCTAATAGCGACGCCCAATCAGCATCACGCGGATTGTCTAAATTGGCACGACACATCGCACGCTGATAGACCACTACATGGTCGGGTTTGTAGCGACTGTCCATGATGGCCTGATCAACCATCGGCTTATAGGCCAAGGTTTTCGCGCCCTCGATGCCGCATGAGGCGGTAAGCACTACTTTAGGCTCTGCATCTTCAATCCGTACGGCCAGCTCGTTCGGGGCAAAACCACCAAACACCACCGAATGGATCGCACCAAGCCGTGCACACGCGAGCATCGCCACGGTGGCTTCTGGGATCATGGGCATATAAATCACCACGCGATCCCCCTTTTCAACCCCTAAGCCTGCCAGCATGCCAGCAACTTTCGCCACGTAGTCACGCAACGCGGCATAGGTGTAAGTGGTTTTTTTGTCAGTAACCGGTGAGTCGTAAATAAGCGCGGTTTGTTCGCCCCGACCTTGTTCAACATGCGCATCGAGTGCCATATAGGCGGTATTCATGGTGCCATCGGCAAACCAGCGCTCAATGCCATTATCGTCTTTGCTAAGAATGGTTTGTGGAAAGGTAAACCAATCGAGCTGCTTGGTGGCCTGTGCCTGCCAAAATCCCTCGGGGTCACGACTGGCCCAATCCGCATGGTGTTGGTAACTTGCTTCTTGCATAAGCGGCTCCTTATCGCCCACCCTTGGCAGGCGATACGTTTGCAGGCAATGGATTCATTCCGCGTGCTTAGTTAACCACAAACAACGACATAAATTCGTGCACCGGGGTTTTCTCCAGCGCGGCCTGATCGCTACACAAGGCAACGATTTTTTCACTCTGTGCGCGCGGGAAACGGGTCGCCAAGTTGGTGCGGAATTTTTGCTCCAGCACAGGGATCCCTTCTTCGCGACGACGGCGATGACCAATCGGATATTCCACGGCGACTTGTTCAGTGCTGCTACCATCGGTAAAGAAGATTTGGATCGCATTGGCAATCGATCGCTTATCGGCTTCTAGATATTCCGCGCTATAGCGTGGGTCTTCTTTGATCACCATTTTTTGCCGTAGCGCGTCAATACGCGGGTCGGCGTGATGGAAAGCGTCTTCATAGTGCTCGGCCACTAGATTGCCGTATAGCAGCGGTACTGCCACCATATATTGCAGGCAGTGGTCACGGTCAGCCGGATTAGCCAACTCCCCTTCTTTAGAAATGATGCGAATGGCGGATTCATGGGTGGTGATTTCAATACGTTCAATCTCATCCATGCGGTCTTTCACCTGTGAATGCAGGGTCACCGCCGCTTCCACCGCGGTTTGAGCATGAAACTCAGCAGGGAAGGAAATCTTAAACAGTACGTTTTCCATCACGTAGCTGGCAAAGTCTTGCTTGATACTAAAGGCATTGCCATTAAACAGCACATCGTAATAGCCCCATTTAGGTGCGCTAAGTACCGACGGCAAGCCCATCTCGCCTTTCATGGTGATCATCGCCAGACGCACCGCACGAGAGGTAGCATCGCCCGCCGCCCACGATTTGCGTGAACCAGCGTTCGGCGCATGACGGTAGGTGCGCAGCGCACAGCCATCCACCCAAGCTTGTGAGACGGCATCAATTATCTGATCGCGATTACCGCCCAGCATTTTAGTGACCACGGCTGTTGATGCCACGCGCACCAATAAAACGTGATCGAGCCCAACACGGTTAAAGCTATTCTCAAGGGCGAGCACGCCTTGGATCTCATGCGCTTTGATCATCGCAGTCAATACATCGCGCATGGTGAGTGGTGGTTTGCCTTCGGCCACGGCCACGCGGCTTAAATAATCGGCGGTGGCCAAAATTCCGCCCAAGTTATCAGACGGATGGCCCCACTCGGCGGCGAGCCAAGTATCGTTAAAATCGAGCCAGCGAATAATACAGCCGATGTTAAACGCGGCAGTGACCGGATCAAGCTCGTGAGAGGTGCCCGGCACCCGCGCCCCGTGGCGTACTGTCGTGCCCGGCACCAGTGGCCCTAGGTGTTTGGTACATTCAGGGAAACGTAGCGCCAGCAAGCCACAGCCAAGGGTATCCATCAAACAGTTGCGTGCGGTGTTGTAGGCCTCTGCCGAGGCAATCGGCGTGCTGTCGACATAGTCAGCAATTTGCACCAATAAGGCATCAGGGTCAGGGCGCTGGTTCAGTTCTACGTTGTTGCTCATGGTCAATTCCTTCTGTAATTTCAATCGGGTGAATGCGTGCCGATTAGGGGCGCTGATCGATAGGTAGCCAATCTTGGTGTTCAGGGCCGTCGTAATCGGCACTTGGGCGAATAATGCGGTTATTAGCGCGCTGCTCAAACACATGCGCCGCCCAGCCCGTTACTCGGCTCATCACAAAAATCGGGGTAAACAACTTGGTCGGGATGCCCATAAAGTGATAGGCCGATGCGTGATAGAAATCGGCATTGGGGAACAAGCCTTTCTCGCGCTTCATCACTTGTTCAACCCGTTCAGACACGTCGTACAGCCAAGCGTCTGGCGCGTTTTGCGCCAGCTGTTTCGACCAATGTTTGATAAGCGCATTGCGGGGGTCGGACTCACGATAAATCGCATGCCCAAACCCCATCACCTTGTCTTTATTGGCGAGCATTTGCATTAACCCTGCTTCGGCTTCGTCAGGTGTGCGCCATTGTTCTAGCATCGCCATCGCCGCTTCATTGGCACCACCATGCAATGGGCCGCGCAAGCTGCCGATGGCCGCGGTAATGCAAGAGTGCAAATCGGACAAAGTGGACGCGCACACACGGGCGGTAAAGGTCGAAGCATTGAACTCATGCTCGGCATACAGCACCAGCGAGCAATGCATCACAGATTCATACAGTGGCGACGGCGTTTCATCAGTGAGCATTTTGAGGAAGTAACCGCCAATGCTTTTCACCTCAGGCTGGTAGGTATCGACTCGCACGCCATCATGCGAATAGCGGTACCAGTAACAGATAATAGCCGGCAACATCGCCAACAGCGTATCGGTTTTATCCGCTTGCTCATTAAAGTCGGTTTCTTGATCCAAGTTACCCAGCATCGAGCAGCCGGTACGCATCACATCCATGGGGTGCGCATTGGCAGGAATTCGCTCCAGCACGGCTTTTAAGGCGTCAGGTAACCCCCGCTTGCCGACCAAGGTTTCTATGTAGTCGCCCAGCGCTTGGCGATTGGGGAGTTGGCCTTTAAGTAGCAGGTAAGCGACTTCCTCAAATTGGGCGTGATTGGCTAAATCGGTAATGTCATAACCGCGATAGGTTAATCCAGTGCCGGTTTGCCCCACCGTACACAAGGCGGTGGTGCCGGCACTTTGGCCGCGAAGGCCCGCGCCGGAGAGTGATTTATCTTTGGGTGCGACGGCGACATTTGTCATGATTGGCTCCTTTCCTTTGATGCCATCAGATTCAACCGCTGCATGAATCCGTGAACGTGGCGATAATTCCAGTGGTGTAACCGACGTTTTCACACCGAGGGTGTGCGTCTGTGATCACTCTTTTCCAAATAGGCGATCCAATTGCTGTTCGTAGGTGTGATAGCCCAAGAAGTCATAGAGGGCATCACGGGTTTGCATGGTGTCGACCACGTTTTTCTGGTGGCCATCATCCAGCAGGTGTTGATACACATTGAGGGCCGCTTGGTTCATGGCACGAAACGCAGAGAGCGGATACAGCACCATGCTGACCCCGACGCCCGCCAGCTCTTGGCTGGTAAACAGTGGGGTTTGACCAAACTCGGTGATATTCGCCAGCACCGGCACCTTTACTTGCTCGACAAAGGCTTGGTACTGCTCGAGTGTTTGCATGGCTTCGGGGAAAATCATGTCCGCCCCTGCTTCTACGTACGCTCTGGCGCGGGCGACAGCACTGTCCATGCCTTCCACCGCCAAGGCATCAGTGCGCGCCATGATCACAAATTCAGGATCGGTGCGCGCGTCCACCGCGGCTTTAATGCGGTCGACCATTTCAGCTTGGCTGACAATTTCTTTGTTAGGGCGATGACCGCAGCGCTTTTGCGCCACTTGATCTTCCATATGCACCGCGCCCGCGCCGGCTCGTTCCATTTCACGAATAGTGCGAGCAATATTGAGCGCACCGCCAAAGCCGGTATCAATATCTACCAGCAAGGGCACATCGGTTGCTGCGGTGATCCGGCGGACATCTTCCAACACATCGTTAAGCGTGGTGATCCCCAAATCCGGTAAGCCATAAGAGGCATTAGCAATCCCGCCTCCTGACAGGTAAATGGCTTGATGCCCCACCCGCTCTGCCATCATGGCGCAATAGGGGTTAATGGTGCCGACGACTTGCAGCGGAATATTGCTGCGCACCGCTTGGCGAAAACGTGCACCTGCACTCATAGTATTCTCCTTATACATTCGTGGTTTAGCGGGGCTCACCACCGCACTATTTTTAATTCGTCAGTGACTATTCAATCTGCTATTTGCTATTCAATCTGCTATTTGCTGTTCAATCAGTTGGCGACTGCGCTGAATATGTCGACGCATCAGCATTTCCGCCAACTCGGCATCTCGCTCGCGAATTGCCGCTAAAATTTGCATGTGCTCTTGCAGCGCCTGCTTAGGGCGAGAATGGGCCCGCGGCGATTGAAACCGGTACATCCGCAGCAAGTGGTATAACTCACCACACAATAGGTTGATCAGTTTCTGGTTATGGCTGGCTTTGATGATGCAATAGTGAAAATCAAAATCGCCTTGTTGGTGAAAGTAGGCCGCCCCTTCCACCCGTTCGATATAGGCATGGTGGGTGTCGAGCACCGCACTGAGCTGCTCAATTTCCGCATCGGTGATGTGCGCGCAAGCCAGTCTTGCGGCCATGCCTTCTAACGCTTCTCGTACCGCGTAAATCTCAGCCAATTGCCGATGAGTGAGGGTTACTACCCTTGCCCCAACATGTGGCACACGCTCGACCAACCCTAAGGCTTCGACCCGCATCATGGCCTCGCGCAGTGGGCCTCGGCTGACGCCAAATGCGGTAGCTAACCCCGCTTCCGATACCTTAGTGCCCGCTGGATAGGTGCCGGTGACAATCGCCTCGATAAGCTGCTCGGTCAGGCTGGCTGACTTGGTGGGCTCACGTGACTCAGCTGGCAACGATTGCGCGTGCTGCGCGAGAAATTGGTCATTTGTCGACAATAAAGACATAAATACCGCCTAAGAACTTCAATAAAGCCAGAATAGAATAAGATTGTAGACAATGTAGATTAGACTTTGGTCTGTAGCGGCGCCTTTTTATCGTGATCAAAACCACAACGTAAATGATAATGTACGCATTGGATTGTTATTCACTTGTTATCAAACGGGCGTTTGACTCGACCCATTGCGAGAGCGGCGTATGGTAGTGCGGTCGTTTTAATAGGGATAGAACGCAAATATGGATAGAAATCATTCCAAGCGTGAAAACGCACTCGCGCTGCTTATCGGCAGTAGTTTGGTGTCACTCGGCATCTTCTTTTTCAACCAAGTAGGGTTATTGACCGGCGGCACCGCTGGATTAGCGCTGTTTTTACAGCGAGTCACTGACTTCAGTTTTGGTGAGCTTTTCTTCGTAATTAACCTGCCTTTTTATTGGCTCGCCTACACCCAAATGGGGAAACGCTTTACCTTAAGTACCTTGGTTGCGGTCAGTATCGTCTCATTCGGTGCGGATCATCTAAGCGCCGTATTAACCATTAATAGCATCCATCCTGTGTATGCCGCGCTATTTGGCGGCGGGCTAATCGGCATGGGCATGCTAGTGATGTTCCGCCATCAATGCAGTTTGGGCGGATTTAACACCTTAGCGCTGTTTTTGCAGCAACGGTTTGGCATCCGGGCGGGAAAAGTGCAAATGGCGCTGGATTGCTCGATTGTGATCTTATCGCTGCTGGTGGTCGAGCCTTGGCTAATTGGCTTATCGGTCGCTGCCGCAATCACCACCAACCTTGTCCTTGCCATGAACCATAAACCCGGACGCTACCAAGTTCAGCCACCCCAAGCCGCATAGCGGGCGTGAATGACACGGAAAACACAGATAAATATAGATAGAGGCGGCCTTCCGCCTCTTTTTTCAATCACTTCCTCTGCGACACCTTTTCCCCAATCGTTACGATAGCGCCTCGACATCTAAATACGAATCACTCTTACAATTGATTGCTGCACATGCTAAATTTCGCCTTTTAGGCGCCAATCATAAGGAGTGTTGATGAACGCGGCCGATCCTAGCTTTGACGCACCACAACTGCCTGCCGCGGTTGCACTGTCCCCTTTTCCCACTGCTTTAGGCTTGTCCGTGATCCCTGATGATGTGCAAGGCGTGTCGCTTCGGGAACAACTCACCACACCACAAGGTCTCGCACAATGTTTTGCCGCGGTAAACTCGACCTATGGCAATGCCGATAGCCGCGCTCAAGGCACGCTTTTTATCGGTGCCTATGCCTATGAGTTTTTGCTTCCGGTGCTGGCTAGCTGGCTTCAGGCTGGACAGCTCCCCTCGCTGGACTTAGATAACTGGCACGTTAAATACCAACCTACCCGCGTCACTAAACCGAATGGCAAGGAGCTGGTGTATCACAAGCCACATTTTTATCTCAATGCCTTGATTGGCTGGAAACAACCCGCGGC
The DNA here is from genome assembly GCF_001995345.1 of Salinivibrio sp. IB872. NCBI lineage: Bacteria > Pseudomonadati > Pseudomonadota > Gammaproteobacteria > Vibrionales > Vibrionaceae > Salinivibrio > Salinivibrio sp. IB872. The sequence goes on from NZ_MUFO01000028.1 coordinate 14,883, forward strand.
AGAAGAGTGGCTAACTATTTTGCACGGCGCGTTATTACGCCACTTTTCACCTATCGTCGATGCGGTCGCGGAACAAAGCGGTATGCGTGAGGGGCCACTTTGGAAAGTGGTTGCCGATTCAATCTGTATTGCCTTTTTGATGGTGGGTAAACATCGTGATTGCGAGCAGGCCGCACGTGACGCCGCGCTGTCGATCGTCCATCAACGCGGCACCCCGCTTTATAGCAAGCGCAGTGGTTTTCACGATGTAACCGTCTACGATCCGAACGACACGCAAACCGTATTACAAACCCACAGCTTCCGATTGCGCGGCGGCTGCTGCCGGATCTTTACCGTGGATGAACACAGTTATTGTTCAACCTGCTGTTTTTTAAAGCCTGACGAACAAGCTAAGCGCCTCGCAGAAGTTGCGTGTCAGCGTGAAGGCGTGGCGCTGGATACGCAGCCTCGCTAACTTAGCGCCACATCGACCCAAACAAGACGATGATCGGAGTGAGCACGCGCATGCTCTTGGCCGTTTTTATCACAAATCAGTGGGTAGTCGGCATCATCAGGGGCAGGCCAAAATACGCCGGAGGCCATCACCGCTAGCTCACGCGAAGGTAGGACATAATCGAGGCGCAACCCACCGTTATGGGTAGCAATTGCCCGTCCTTTCCCTTCGATAAAGCGAAACGCGTGAGACTGAGCCGCGTCACTTTTTGGCACCTGCGTGCCGATAGCAACCTCGGGATGCACACGAGGATGGTGAAGCAAGGCGTCAATGGCTTGCTTATCCCCATCACCGTAGCTCGGGTCTGCATTTAAATCGCCAATCACCACAAACGGTGCCTTGGGAGAAAGTCCGCCGTGAGTGCCCTTGTCGTCCACCAGCCAATCGGCGTTATCCAAAAGGCCAATCAGTTGGTGAATTTCATCACTATTGCGCCGCCAGTTACGCTTTTCTGGCCCATCAAACACCGGTGGCGTTGGGTGACACGCCACCACCTGTATTCGTTCATCACCAACCAAAATCGGCACTGAAACCAAGTTTTTCGAGGCGAGACGTAGCGCCTGTTGTGCTTGTTCAGTGTAATAATCCGCAGGGAGTTGATGGTGAGGTAATTGATGCCACGCAAAGTGTTGCCAAGTACGGATAGCGGCATCTTCGATGGGATAGCGAGAGATAATCACAAAGCCAAACTGGCCGTGATAATCACCAAATCCATGACACTGTTGGGCATCCGTTAAGCGTTGATGCTCACTGACCGGCACCGTGAGTTTTAATCCCGTGTTGGTGGCGGGCAAGTAGCGATACGGATAATCAATCGGCATGTCACCGTGTTGCGATTCTGCCAAATGCCGCTCACAAAATGCGGCGAGCGCACCATCGTCGCCACCGTTGCCCGGATGATCAAACTCGCAAAGTACCACCACATCGGGGCGCTCACGTTGTAAGGTCGCGGCGAGGTTTTTAATTTGCCGGCTGGGGGTGGGCGCTAACATCTTTGCTTTAATCTCGTCGGCCTGACGTCCCGCTAGAGACAGGTTGAATTGTGCCAACCTAAGGGTTGAAGGTGCTGTCATAACATCCCAACAATGCGCTACATGATGGGCTATTTTAACAAGCTATCGAGGGCACGACGAATTTGTCGCGCATCTTCTTCAGCACGATGCGGTGCTGGCCCCAACGCCTCCATTTCGCGGCTAAAGTCACGCCGATCGAGATCACTGTGCTTTTTTAGCCACTGATTCACCTCCATTAGGGTGAATGAAGGGCGCATGTAGCAGGCTTTGTAAAGCCGCCCCATCCAAAACAGATCCCATTGACTGTCGCACAAAACATGATCAAAAGGCGCGAGGGTCTGGTTGAGATGCTGGCATACATCGAGCACACTGATGCCTTCGCTAAAAAGGCGTTCACGCGAGATCCCATGTATTCGGGTTTCGGCTTCTTTGTCCCAGTGATTCCAGTGGCCACTGGCGGTGGAAGGGTCAATCAAAAAACTGTTGCTGTCGCCACTTGGCAACACGTATCCCACCTCGATGGGATAAGACGATAACGACAAACCGGATGCTTCAAAATCCAGTGTCACCCACATACGCGTACTCCTTGCTCATAAACTCTCCTGCATGACTAGGCACTTCCTTTGCCTTGTTAGTTAACTGTAGCCTTTTTATTGCCACTTCGATGGGTTGTCGCGCTACTTTTGCGTGCTTGGTTAACTTGTGACTGAAAATCCTGACGTTTTTCATTGGATGCGTCAGTTTTTTCTTATTATGTGACACTCTAAACAGTGCTATGCCAAGGTTTTGTCAGCGGTACGCTATATTTCACTACCGGATTGAATTAGGCTTCGATAACACCCTGCTAAACGCAGTTTGACGTTAAACCGCCATGTTTTAAATAGGAAGCAGCATGAAACAAACGTCTCGCACCATGTCCGCGCGTAAACACGTTGCATTAGTGGCGCACGATCACTACAAAGACGCCTTGAGTGAGTGGGTTAAAGAACACCAAGATGTGCTCAGTCAGCATGAGCTTTATGCGACCGGCACCACGGGGCATATTCTTGCGCGCGAAACTGGATTAACGATCACACCATTGATTAGTGGCCCTATGGGGGGTGATCAACAACTGGGCGCCATGATTTCTGAACAAAAAATCGATGCGATGATTTTCTTTTGGGATCCGCTCAATGCCGTCCCGCATGATCCAGATGTTAAAGCGCTACTGCGTGTCAGCACCGTATGGAATATTCCCGTTGCCACCAATCGCGCCACCGCACGGTTCTTGATTACCTCACCACTGTTTGGCCAAGAAGTGGATATTCAAATTCCTGATTATCAAGCTTATTTAGACGAGCGCTTATGAGTACAATTTATCACAGCAACTGATAGATCATTAGGAGCAAAGGTGTTTCTCCTTTGCTCCACTTTAAATGCGTTAGTTACTATTTAAACCAACTACTCGAGAGCCTAACTTTTCTTTGTATAGGTTTTCGTACGCTAATACATCTTCTTTATCAAGGTTTGCAGGTAGTGTTTGTAGTAACGTAAATGTTAGCCCCTTGTGATAATCAGAGTTTTTTTCGCAACGCTCTTTGAGTTGTTTATTGTTGCCATGTCTCGTTTTCACATAGCTTTTCCAGCGCTGCCAGACCCCTTCTGCTCCATAGGCCGCACCGACATAATGCTGAGCTTCAGCATCAGGGTTTGAATCTAAGATCAAATAAATACCATTTACCGCAGACAAACGTGAATACCAGTCTTGGTTAGCATCCTGGTTATTAATGAGCACGCTTAACTCATCGAACGTCAGAACAAAGTTAAGTAGCCCCGGGAAAGTGCCTAAATATCCTTTTGGTAGCACTTCCAGAACTTCCTTATCGTTATTTGCTACCCATTGGTGCCACGATATAGTAGCTCCTCCCCAATCGATTACAACCCTATCCTTGTAATCTTTGAAGCTATCTACTTCTTGTAGATCGTAGTAATATTTCTCGTTGTCGTAGCGAGAGCCACCTACCTTAAAAGCACCAATAAATAGTGACTTACTACCATCCAAACCAATAAAGGAAAAGATGTATTCACACTCTTTAAATACATCTTTTGATTGTTCAGCCTGATACGCTAAAAGACTATCTCTATCCTTTATTATATCCCGATATTGTGCACGACTATCTTTATGTCTTACAAACTTCACTTTATTGATATCAATGTTACTTAATGACTTATTAACAAGCTCTTTAAACGTAATCATAGGATCCTTCCTACCAGAAAACCTGTCTCATATACTAAATGGATAGAATAATATAAACCGAGATATAAGTATGGTTATTCGTAATGAGTAGTAATTAGAAACACCCTTTCAGTTCCTCCACAAACGGTGAGGCATGGCCTTTTTGGTGTACTAGCCACACTTGTTTTTGGGCCCGCGTCAGGGCGACATAAAACAATCGCCGCTCTTCCGCGTGCTCAATTGGCTCTTCATTTTTCCCTAACAATGCCTCACCGAGTGAAAGCGAACGCGGCTTGGCCGGGAAGACCCCATCATCCATGCCGAGGATGAACACATAGTGGGCTTCTTGCCCCTTGCTGGCGTGTACGGTGGTATAGCGAAGCGTCAATGATGGATAAGCTTTTTGCCAACTTTCTAGCGCGTCAGGACAAACGGCATGCGTGCGGCCTAGCAGCATCACACTCACTGCATGCTCTGCGTTAGCATACTTTTTGGCAAGGCTTGCCAAGGTTTTATCTAACTTGTCGTCCGTGATCACCTTGATCGCTTTAGGCGCTTTCGCCGATGTCTTGTCTCGCGCATAATCTAGTTGTTTGCTCAGCTGCTTGGGGTTTTGTTCGATGAACTGCTGTGCCACCTTCCCCAAGGTAGACGGATAGCGATAACAGGTGGTCAGCCAGCAAATTTCGCTGTCACCGAAACGCTGCGCAAACTCTGTGGTTAAGCTGACATCGGCACCAGCAAAGCGATAAATAGCTTGCCAATCATCTCCCACCGCATATAACGAGGCGCGTGGTGATTGGGTTTCACTGTCCGCTTTACCGTGACACAGAGCCTCTAACATTGCCAATCGTGCAGGCGAAATGTCTTGGTATTCATCAACCATGACAAACTGGATCGGCGTGGTAAATTTTCGCTGCTGAAACAGCTTAGTGGCTTGAGTAATCAATCCGTCAAAGTCTACCGCGTTCTCCGCTTTTAGCGCCTGTTTGTAGGCTTGGTACAATGGCCAAATCACGGCCAGTTCATTTTTTAAGGCGGCCTGCTCCTCAAAGCTTGCCAGCTTATCGTTCAGCGCACGCTTGGTGGTATTGGCTTGGATCACTCGTGAAAGGCGCGACCAAACCCAAGTGTGTAACCGGCTGTCATGGGCACACGCAGTCAGTTCAGCGTTATCATCAAGCGGCAGTGTTTGTTGGTGATGTAATTTATCCCAGCGTTTGCGGGTAGTGGGCTGTTGCCACTGTTCAGCAAGAGTTTGAGTCAGCCAGGCCACTTTGGCCGTCTCATCACTGGCGAGTGGAGAAATCATCGGCGCCTGCCCTTGGTGCTCGGCAAGTTGCTGGCGGGCAAAGCCATGAAAGGTAGTCACATTCACTTCATGGCCAGTTTTAGTCTTTATCCGCGTTTTCAGTTCTTCAGCAGCATCACGACCAAAGGCCAGCAGCAATAGCTGCTCTGGTTTAGCTTGACCACTTTCAATTAAGTAGGCGGCGCGTGCCACCAATACGCTGGTTTTTCCACTACCGGGCCCCGCCACCACCAAGGTATGAGATTCATCGGTGAGCACGGCGGCGCGCTGCCCGTCATTCAATGGCGATGATTCGATGCGATCAAACCAAGCTTGCCACTGATCGAGCATCATCGCTTGCCATTGCTGATTGCGCGTCTTGAGCCACTGTTTATCCCCCCGCAAAACGGGTGCCAGTGTTGTCGCCATCACTTCATCTAAGCTAGCCAAGAATGAGGCTGGGATCCCCTCGCCTTCTAGCTTATCGACTAGGATTTGTTGCGCCGCGCGCAATTGCGATAAGCGAACATAAGCGGGTGCATTCACCAGTGCATCATACTCTGCCAATAAACTAGGACGGATCAGCGCCAGCCGTTTTTGATAACGGGCAATATAGGCTTGATAACTGCGATAAATGGTTTGCCCTGCCTGCTGGGCGCGGTGCCAAGGCAAGCCAAAGACCTCAAAAGGCAGCGGATCGCCCTCGTCAGTATAACCGGTGAGCGAAATTGTTCCCCACAGCAACCCGCGCGACACCGTGAGCTGCCCATCCCATGCCGAAAAAGGAATGTATTGACGATGGTGGCGAGATTCGAGCAGTAAGCCGTCATCTTCGAGCTGCAAGCTGTAATGGTCGCCATAAACAAGCCATTGTGCCCAGCGGTTTGCGGAGAGTTTCATACTCATGAGTCAGTGCGTAAAAACGCGCTTTCCAGCCTTGATAAGATGACAGGCATGCTACTGCGCAACTCTCGATAAATCAATTCACTAGCAATATGGCTTCCCGCCGCATCACCTATAGCACGCTATGGATTTGACTTGTCGCAAGCTATTTCTAAAAAGCGCACGAAAACGCGCGGATGACGCTTAGTTTTTCAGTATCTTTCTGCTATCTTGCCCTCATTGTTGGCTTAATCCGTGTTTTTATGTCCTTTTCGTTGCCACGCTTTCCTTCGATGCCACTGACGCTACGCGAATACTGGGCGAACCACCGCATCAATGACAGTATCCGCGTCCTAATCGCTTTAATGGGGGTTGCCCTTTACGCGGGATACGCTGGTCGCACCGATATTGTCACGCCACTGGTGCTCGGGGTCATCGCTTCAGCATTAGCGGAAGTGGATGATCACCTATGGGGGCGGATAAAAGCCTTGGGCGTGACGCTCACCTGCTTCGCGGTCGCCTCTTTCTCGGTTGAATTGCTTTACGATTGGCCTTGGCTGTTTGCATTAGGGCTAACCGTTTCCAGTTTTGGCTTTATCATGCTGGGGGCTATTGGGGAGCGTTATGGCACCATCGCCTTTGCCTCATTGCTACTGGCGGTATACACCATGTTGGGGATGGAGCAAGGCAGTGATCTGTGGCTTCAACCCATGATGCTGCTCTCAGGCGCATTTTGGTACGGGTTACTATCACTGGCTTGGATTGTGATTTGGCCGCACCGTCCCGTGCAGCATCGGCTCGCAGCGGTCTTTCGTCAAACCGCCACTTACATGGAAACCAAGTCTAGTTTGTTCCATCCGGTTGCCGAATTGGTTCCGCAACCTACCCGCATCGCCGCCGCCAACCAAAATGCCCAAGTAGTGGCTGCGCTCAACCAAGCCAAAGCATCATTACTGGCGCGAGCACGACGCGGCCGTCTGACCCAGCGGCATCAAACCTTGCTGCAAACGTATTTTATTGCCCAAGATATTCACGAGCGGGTTAGCTCATCCCATTATCGTTACCAAGATCTTGCCGCCCACTTTTTCCACTCAGACATTTTGTTTCGCTTCGAAGCATTGCTCAATGTGCAAGCGCACGCGTGCCGTGAGGTAGCGCAAGCGCTCTCGTTGGGCATCAGCTATCAGCATCATCATGCAGGGCAGCAAGCGTTAACGGCTATCCAGCAATCGATGGCATATTTGGCTAAACACCAAGACAGCCATACTCGCACTGCCTTGCTAAATCAGTTGCAGTTTTTATACAAAAACCTGGAGACGGTTGAGCAGCAGTTGGCGAGTTTGAGTAACCTCGCAGTTGATAGCCGCGCCCAAGAAAACGAATTGGCTGATCCCGATGCGCGCTCGCTTGGTGAGATGGCCTTTCGCATTCGCCAACAACTGACGTTTCGATCGTTGCGTTTTCGCCATGCGGTGCGCTTGTCGTTATCGCTCCTCGCGGGGTATGGCGTGATTCAAGGCCTCTCTCTTGAACATGGCTTTTGGATCTTGATGACCATTCAGTTCGTTTGCCAAACCAATTACTCAGCCACACGCAGTAAGCTTAAAGAGCGGATTGTCGGCACTGTGGCTGGCTTGCTACTCGGCGTGCCGGCCTTATACCTGTTTCCCGATCCCAGCAGTCAATTGGCCTTGATGGTCGTCACTGGGGTGCTATTTTTCGCGTTCCGCACCGTTCAGTACACCCTAGCCACCTTGTTTATCACCTTATTGGTATTAATGTGCTTTAGCCAGTTCGGGGAAGGTTTCGCAGTGATCTTACCGCGTTTGGGCGATACCGTTATTGGCTGTTTGATTGCCGTTGCGGCGGTCCGTTATGTGTTGCCCGACTGGCAAGCGCACCGTCTCCGCGGGATCATGACAGAAGCCTTGCAAGCCAATCGGGACTATTTAGCCCACGTGATTGCTCAGTACCGAGTAGGTAAACGCGACACCCTTGCCTATCGAATTGCGCGGCGCCAAGCGCACAATGCAGATGCGGAGCTGACTACCGCGATCAGTAATATGTTGGCGGAGCCCGGCCGCTATCGCACCAATATCGAAGAAACTTTCCGTTTCTTATGTTTAAACAACGCGATGCTGAGCTATATCTCTGCCCTTGGCGCGCATCGAAGCCGGATGGATGATGAGGTCAACCATCAAAAAGTGGCCCAGCTTCACCGTGATATCCACCAAGGATTAACCCAATTAACCGAGCTACTGGCCCAGCCTACCAACCATGATGCACTGCTGGCGTTGCAAACTACTGATGACATGCATCAGACTCACGGCGGCTACGGAGAGACTGTCGATAACACACCGCTGACGATGGTATTGCAGCAATTACAACTGATTCAGCGCATGCTGCCGGAGCTTAACCAGTTGACACTCACGCTGCGCCAACAGGCCTTGAAACAAAGTCGCGCATAATTAACGGCGGGGCCAAGGTCCCGCCTTCGGTGACTCACCCTGTTTACCAATACTCGCGTTGCGTGCGGATACTCGGCTGGCACGCCAACGCTAAGTCAGCGGGATGTCAATTTACAACAATTTACGTTGTTGACGGTTGAAAGCCCTAGTCGTAGACCGGATATTATTAACAAAGCCACCTAAGTGACTTAACGCTATACCCAAATGACTCGTTTGGAAGCTAGGGTATACACTAATATTTTTAGCGGCTCGTTTAGCCGCATCGCCCGCCTGGAGCAATTATGGCTATTCATGTAGGAATCATCGACTCGGATCCCGTCCGATTGGTCACCCCCGTGTTACACCAGCAACTGCCGGTGAGCAAGTTGGTGTTAATAGGCACCCTTGAGCAAGACCTAGAATTTGAACGCCTCACTCGCGTACTTGCGCCAAAAGGCATCGAAACCGAGTTTTTCGAAATTTCCGATGATATCAATATCCGTGAATTAAAAAGCCAAGTGAAACAACTGGCCGAACAGCTTAGCACCACCTCTGAAGATATCCTTTTTAACGCGAGCTGTGGTCTGCGTCATCAACTGCTGTCTGCTTACGAAGTGTTTCGCACCTATCAATGGCCTAGCTATGTCATTGAGCCTTATAGCGATGAATTATGCTGGTTGTATCCAGATGGGTTGCCACAACAACAAGTCGAAGACCATATTAGCTTGACCGAATACCTCACGATTTTTGGCGCCCGTTGTGAGCGTCATGATGACGATGTGATCGGTTGTTTAACCGATGATATTTATCGTTTGGGCGAAAAATGGGCCAGCAATGCTTATGAATTAGGACCCGGCTTGGCGACACTGAACTATTTAGCCACCACGTGTCGCAAGGAACAGTGCCTTGATGTGACGTTAAGCGAGAAACAGCAAGGCTACCGTGAACTCGGTATGCTGCTTGACGATCTGACTGAAGCTGGGCTCGCAACATACCAAAATGGGGTGCTAACCTTTAGTTGTGAGGAAGCACGTCGCTTTGCCAATGGTGAATGGTTAGAAAGCTACGTGCATTACACCGTCACGTCTATTCAAAAAGAAATGCCAACCATTCAAGATAATTCACTTTCCGTGCAAGTGTATCGCCAGATTGGCGAGCGCGAAGTGCGTAACGAGCTTGATGTGGCGACTGTGGTCAATAACAWACTGCATATTATTGAGTGTAAAACCAAAGGCATGTCGAGCGATGGCGATGATACCTTGTACAAGTTAGAGTCACTGCGCGATCTACTTGGAGGGTTACAAGCGCGAGCGATGTTGGTGAGCTTCCGTCCGTTGCGCCATCACGATATTACTCGAGCTACCGATCTGGGCTTAGCACTGATTGGCCCTGACCAACTCGGTAACTTGCGTACCCACCTTTATGATTGGTTTGTCGCCGCCGGTGGCACCGTCGCGATTCGCACCAGCTAAATGGCGCACTCAAAACACCATAAAAAACGCGGCGCTCATGATGAGCACCGCGTTTTTTTGATACCGCAATGTCTGAATTACAGCAGTTTACGAGCGGCTTCAACCACAATCTTGATCGAGCGTGTTTCGGTTTCTTTAAGCGTTGCGTGGTCAGGGATCTCTTTTTGGGTACGGTTAATAATCACACCCGCAACACAGCCAGCACGCAGACCTGAGCTAGCACACATGGTAAGTAACGTGGCGGACTCCATTTCAAAGTTCAGTACGCCCATGTCTTGCCACTCTTGCATCGAGCCTTGGAAACGACGCACGACACGACCACTGAAGGTATCGTAGCGCTCTTGACCCGGATAGAAGGTATCGCTTGATGCAGTCACACCGGTGTGAACCGTTGCGCCATCTTCATCAACCGCCGCTTTCATGGCCGTTGCCACATCAAAGTTAGCCACGGCTGGGAATTCCATCGGTGCAAAATGGGTACTCGCGCCATCAAGGCGAACAGACCCTGTGGTGACGATCATATCGCCAACATTAATGTTAGGTTGAATAGCGCCGGTAGTGCCGACACGCAAGAAGGTGCGCACACCCAATTGCGCCAGTTCTTCAACCGCAATCGAGGTTGATGGGCCACCGATACCGGTTGAGCAAACCACCACAGGCTTACCGTCTAACCAGCCTAGATACAAGGTATACTCGCGCTGAGAGGCAAGAAAGGTTGGGTTGTCCATCAGGTTCGCGATTTTTTCTACTCGCGCAGGATCGCCGGGAATAATCGCAGTGGTAGCGCCTTGTAGGTCGGCATGGTTAACGCCAAGGTGGAATACAGGGGTATCAGACATAATCAGTCTCCTCGCTGGATGCTGTCAGCAGCATCTTCAAATGATTAAAGGCCTGCCAAAGCAGGCCTGAACTCGAAGTTGTTATGCGTCTAGGATACCCAATTCTTCGGGTATTTATGTGACTTTTATCGACCTATTACACTGTCAATTCTTACAGATTTCAGAATTTAGAGATCGCTATCACTTTATGACGGCGTATGCAGACAAGTGCTGTCAGCTTTATTGGCGCTTGTCTCGCAACAGCCGTAATGCATTCAACGTGACCAGTGCCGTCGCGCCACTGTCCGCTAACACCGCCACCCAAAGCCCGGTGATCCCCAAGACACTCGTGACCAGAAAGACACCTTTTAGCCCTAACGCAATGGTAATATTTTGACGGACGTTCGCTTGCGTTGCGCGCGCCAGCTGTAAAATTCCGGGCAATTCAGTCAAACGGTTATGACTTAACGCCGCGTCGGCCGTTTCAAGCGCAACATCCGTACCACTGCCCATCGCTACGCCTAATTGCGCCGCTTTCATCGCCGGTGCGTCATTAATACCATCTCCCACCATAGCAACACGATAGTGTTTCGCTAAGGCTTCAACAGCATGAACTTTATCTTCCGGCAATAAGCCTGCGCGAAAGTCGATACCCAACTCTCCTGCAATCTCTGCTGCTGCAGCCGGATTATCACCGGTTAGCATCACCGGATGAATGCCCAAATCACGTAATTGGTTAACGGCTTGCTTGGCATCGCCCCGCAAGGTATCACGCCAGCCAATTAGTCCGTACGGCGCGCCCTCAACCATGACGACCGCCACCGTGACACCTCGCTGTGCAATCTCTCCGGCTTGGTGTCGCTGATTCGGTGTCAACATATCATCCGTCAGTCGATCGAGTGCAATTAAGCGAATCCGGCACCCATCGACATCCCCTTTCACACCCTGTCCCGCCTGCGCTTGAATATTACGTGCCTCTGGCACTTCAATGCCTCGCTCGGCGGTATAAAGCACCAAGGATTTGGCCAGTGGGTGATGACTGCCTCGCTCGATTGCCGTGGCATATTTAAGTAAATCCTTCTCGTCACCTTGCCATGTCAGCACATCAGTCACAGTCGGTTTACCCTCAGTGAGCGTGCCCGTTTTATCAAAAGTCACCGCATTGACACTGGCGAGCATTTCTAACGCCGCACCGCCTTTAATCAGCGCGCCTCGACGCGCTGCCGTCGCCAGACCTGATGTGATCGCTGCTGGCGTTGAAATCACCAATGCACACGGACAGGCAATCAATAGCAAAGCAAGGCCTCGATACAACCACTCTTGCCAACTGGCGGCAAAAAACAACGGCGGGACCACAACGACTAATGCGGCAAGCRCAATCATGGTCGGCGTATACCAACGGCTAAATTTATCGATAAACCGCTCAATCGGTGCTTTTTTCGACTCAGCCTGTTCGATTAAACGTAAAATTCGGTCAATCGCATTTTCGCCTTGTGCAGATGTCACGGTAAGCTGGACCGTTTTATCGGTCGCAAGGCTGCCTGCCATCACAGCATCACCGACCTCAATATCAACCGGGATGGGCTCTCCCGTCAGGGCGCTTTGATCAAAGCTTGCCATTGCCCCCATCAACTGGCCATCTGCAGGCAAACGCTCGCCAGCGCTAATTTCAATCACATCCCCTGGTTGCAGTGCGCTCGCCGCCACGGTTTCACGCTCACCAGATGCATGAACGCGAGTCACTGTCTCAGGAACCAAGGCCATCAGTGACTGAATACCATCTCGTGCCCGTGAGGCAGCATAACCTTCCAGTCTTTCACCAATCAGGAACAGTACCAGCACCATCGCGGCCTCGGTGGTCTCACCCAAGTACAAGGCCCCGAGTGCGGCGATGCTCATCAGTGTTTCAATAGAAAAAGGTGATCCGCTTTTGACCAGTCGGATCGCTTTGCCCACGATTGGCGCCAGTCCCACTAAGGTCGCCAAAGTAAACAGCGCCCCCGATAAAGTCTCAGACCAATAGTGGAGTCCCCACGCCACCATCATGACCGCAATTAGCCCGAATAACAGCGCATCTTGCCGCCACTTTTTCCATCCGGTTACCTCAGGTTGTGTTTGGTTGAGAGCGACGAGAGGAAAGCCCGCTTTTTGGGCGGCTTGTTCAACAGCACGTTCGGTAGAAGCCTGTGCATCGGCCGTATAAGTAACACGCAGTTTCTCCGTTGCAAACATCACCTGTGCTTGCGCTACGCCTGACGTTGCCAGAATGGCTTTTTCGAGTTTCGCGGCACAGCTCGGACAATCCATACCGGTCACGCCCCACTCGTGCGCATTCACTGAATCGATTGATGCGCGCTCAGAAGAGGTGTCTGCACGTTGTCGCTGAGCATGCGCGTGGCAATGCCCATCCGGGTCGTCATCGCCGGCGTTACCCTCGCCCTCCGCATGACTGCTACAGCAGCCGCTGTCTTGCGCACATTGTGTGGTTTCAAGCGCAGAGGTAGTCGGGTTTTGATGATGGGGTTGATGACAATGGTGCGATCCACAGTGTTTACACATAGTCGGCTCCTTATGGGCGGTATATCGAACGTTTATACCTACTATAAGGGTTGGAGCCCACTCCAGAGTCAAGCGATGATCGAAACTCATCGTATTTGTCTTACGTTGTGGGTCGGGGAAAGTGCTTGGATAAAGGGAAAGCGCTGTGATGCGGGGAAAGAAAGCGAAAAGTGCGCTCAGTGATTAGCACTGAGCGCGTTCGCTTACTGAATAATAAAAATGTAGCCCTGCAGAATGATAAGATTCACAATATCGATGAAGAAAGCACCGACAATGGGCACCACCATAAAGGCTTGAGGTGCCGGGCCAAAACGATTAACAATCGATCCCATATTCATCACGGCTGTCGGCGTGGCACCTAGTCCAAAGCCACAATGGCCACCGGCAATAACTGCCCCTGTGTAGTTACTTCCCATCAACTTAAATGTCACGTAATAGCTAAAGACACCGATTACGATCGACTGAATGGTCAGAATAATCAAGAAAGGGACTGCCAGATCGAGAATATTCCAAAGCTTCAATGTCATCAGCGCCATGGCAAGGAATAGTGACAATGACACTGTCCCAACCATATCAACCGTTTCTGATTCCAGCTTTCTAAATTTAAAGATCTCAAGGATATTGGTAACAATCACACCCAAAAACAAGGCATATACAAAGTCTGGGATCATTAACCACTGAATATTAAAGCTATTAACCCATTCCGATAAGTAACGCGCGCCCGTAATACAAAGCAATAAGATGAATAAGACTTCGATCACTTTCTTCGCGGTTACTTTGTCTTCTTCATTTTCGTTATAGGTCACCAACTCAGGATATTTCTGATGTGTCGTCGTGCCACGACCATATTCTGATTCTAATTGGTGCTTATTAATCAAGCGTTGAGCAACCGGGCTACCGATAATGCCTCCGATCACCAAACCGAGTGTGGCGGAGGCCATTGCAATCTCGAGCGTGCTCTGGATACCGTATTCATCGGTCAATATCTGTGCCCATGCCGCGCCTGTGCCATGCCCACCAGACAAGGTAATGGAGCCAGCCACAAGGCCCATCAGTGGATCCAAGCCAAGCATCGATGCAAAGCTCACCCCAATCGCATTCTGAATAATAATGTAGAAAGAAGCGATAGCGAGGAACCAAAATACTTTTAACCCACCTTTCACCAATTGTTTATAATTAGCCGCTAAACCCACAGTGGCAAAAAACATTAGCATAAAGGTGCTTTTTAACGGCAAGTCAAATTTAAAATCTATACCGTTTGAATGCAGCACTGAAATAACACAGGCAATAATTAATCCGCCGACAATAGGTTCGGGGATATTAAATTTACGTAATGCAGGAATTTTTGAATTAACAAAATGGCCTAGAAAAAGCACACCAATGGCGATCAAAAATGACTCTAGTGCACCAATAGAATTGAGTTGATACATATAACCTCTTTGTTTCTCTCATCACATCCTCCCTGATAATCCAATTTGACCTTTGTCTTTTACCTCATGTTATTCACGTTGAAGTCAATGCTGGCTTCCACATCCCAACGACATCTCAGCATCCTGCTTATCGTTTTTAGTTGTTTGACACTGCGAGTATCGCCAACAGTTGCTTGACGCCTCGGTATGTCTGATTCGCGGCACAATAGCAGAAATCTGTGATTTTGGCACCAAGTATCGAACTTTATGCGTCAATATCGCTGCTAATCATTGAATTAGAGAGGTTATTTACCTCAAAGCCAGTGAGTAATGTTGTCGACATTTTCAGCAAAAATCGCCTACATTCGCATCTGTTGGCGACAAATGACGGAGGCGGCGTCGCAGATCGATCGCTAACCATGCTACCACAGGTATTGCCAATGCCAAATTAGAGGCCGGATAGGCCAGCCAAACCCCATCCAATTGCCAATATGACGCAAAGAGAAACAAAAACGGGAGTTGCAGTACGATATTACCGATACTGATCATTAGCGCGGTTCGCCCGTGATGAATGGCTTGAAAGTACGCGGCGGCAACGACAATAAAGCCATCGAGAAACAGAAGGATCAGGTGCAACCGTAGCCCATTGACTGTGCTATCCAGTAAGGCCGGATTGCCGCTGCCAACAAATACGCGTGCCAAGGTGTTGGGTAAGCCATTGATCACTGCCACAAAGGCAACGCCCGTCACTAAGACACAAGACAACGCCATCAATAAGCACCGCTTTATCCAGTGTGGCTGACTGGCACCCGCATAAAAGCTCACTAAAGGTTGCATCCCATTGGCTACCCCTTCGGCTAGCAAATAGTACACAATCACCACATAGCCGATCACGGCATACGCCCCTACCGCCAGTTTTCCGCCGTGCAGCATTAAAAGGTGATTGTGCACCGCCACCATCACAGCGCTATAACCGTACATAATCCAACTCGCCGCACCGATTGCACAGATATGCCGTGTGATTGACCAAGCCTGTGACCATGACGGCCAAATAACTTGCAACCGACTGCGCCGAGAAAAAAAGTAGCTGACGCCTACCAGCGTTACCGCCGCTTGCGCTAACGCTGTGGCAATGGCAGCGCCGGTTAATGCCCACTCAAGCCAGACGATAAACACCAGATCAAAACCAATATTGAGCAGCGCGCCTAACATCATCAATCGCGTCGCCAAGCCGGGTTGATCGTCGTTACGCAGTAAAATAGGCACCGCCATCGAACCGAGGGTAAACATATTGGCCCAAACCAGTACATCTAAGTATTGCACCGCAAAAGCCAGCGGCACCTGCTCTGCGCCTTGAAGTGCTAGTAGATATTGGCCCCATGCGACCAGTGCGAGGCTTAAAAAAACACTGAGAAGTAGCACTAATCCGATCGCGACCGCGAGCGTGTGATGCCCTGAGGGATCATGCCCTTTTCCGCGCGCAGCACTTATTTTCGCCCCAGCGCCAACACCAATCATCAGACCAATCCCTAACATGCCTGCGATCAATGGCCAAATCAGGTTAATGCCTGCCAAGCCATCAGCCCCCATGACATGACCGATAAAGATGCCATCAATGACTTGATAAAGACCATTAACCAACATAGCGGCCACGGTAGGTAACGTATAGCGCCAGAACTGGCGTGACAGTGAATGAAGTTGTGCAGGCATTAATGGGCAGTGTGTCAGGGTATGATGATGAGTATCATACCCAATCGACGCCATAGTGCTGGTTTGGGATCAGCACAGTTTGGGATAGCGCACGTGTGAGTGATATTGATAAGTTACATCGTTTCCTCGTACGCGAAAGCACGCAAAGATAAACGCCTTAGCCGCTTCTCCCCTCAAAGAAGCGGCATAAGACGCTTGAGTCTTTCATTTAGACGGGATGCGTGAGGCACTCTCCCATTTGAGTGCTGATCGCACGGAGCACGTCTCGCCGAGTAATAATCCCCACCAATTTACCGTCATCAACCACTGGATACAGCTTAGGCTTGGTGGGCATCATCATTTCGGCCAGCTTAATGATACTGTCTTCTGATTGCACCGCGAGTGCATTCGGCGTCATACAATCAGACACAGAGTGGGAGTCTTGACAGTGATAGCTGTCTCTTAGCAATTGCTGCAGCATATCTTGCTCGGAAATAAATCCCACTAGACGCTTGTTGGCATCAATCACGGGTCCACCAGTTTGTTGGCTCCGCAGTAATTTTTCCAGCGCACTGGATAGCGGCATATCTGGCGAGAATGTCACCGGCCGCTTGTTCATATAATCTTTGACTTTGATCGACTCCATGTCGCCCCCTCTTCAATGCTTAACTCACGCCATATGCCTGCTAACCACGTCATATCAAAATGTGTATGCCGCGTAGCGTGGCTATGGTTGTCCCGTCCTTTAAGTGTTGTCTAAGTTGGCGAAATGTCTAAATCACTTTGAACAATTTGTGTGATTGGACAAAGCAATGATGTGGCGTGATTGCTTTATACCGGCTTCACACGCCTCTCAGCCTCACTTGCAACAAGATAAGCTCGCACGCCCTTCTCTTTTTGTTTTGTCACAAATTGTTAAATAAAACAGCTAAAGAGGTAGATAGGGTTTCATCGATTTCATACCGTATCAAAACAAATGGATGATATTAAAAACGATGGCGACTCACGCATGGGGATGGGAAGAAAACGATGAAAATTATTGCGGTTTACAGTAACAAAGGTGGTGTGGGAAAAACGGCGACGTCGGTGAATATGGCGCATTTGATGGCAGAAAGCGGCTATCGCGTCTTGCTTTGCGATCTCGACCAGCAAGGCGCGTCATCGTTTTACTTTAAGCTCAAACCATCCAAGCATTTAGGACAAGACAGCTTCTTTACCCGAGATAAAAAGTTTAAAAAGTCCATTCAACCCAGTCACTACCCCAACCTTGATGTGGTGCCAGCGCACCATGACTTTAAAGACTTCGATATTTTTCTAGCTTCACAGAAAGGCGGGTCAAAAAGTCTCTTCAAACGTCGATTTAAAGCCGTCAAGGATGACTACGATATCGTGATACTCGATTGCCCACCCACTCTATCCGCGCTGTCTGATTCCGTTTTCCGCCATTGTGATGAACTGCTGACCCCCGTGATCCCGACGACGCTTTCTGAACGCACGCTTGAGCAGCTTTATCAATATTTTATCGCCCATGATTTTGATGTAGCACGTATTCACCCCTTTTTCTCGATGGTGCAGAAAACAAAGCGCTTACACGTCGACACCATGCATCGGATGCAGAAACAATACCCTGCTATGTTAGATGCCCATGTGCCCTTTAGTAGCGATGTGGAAAAAATGGGCGTGACCTGCGCACCTGTCACCGATATCGGCAAAGGAACCGCTGCGGCCATGTATTATCGTCGATTATGGCGGGAGTTCGCAGCGCGGGTGCTTTCCGATCAACACGCTGCATAGGCGGCGCGCCTAAGCGCGTAACCATTCGCGCATTACCAACCCAACAAGCGGTACAACTCGCCCGTTCTTACCGCGCGATGAGCCTGCGCAATGGTGCCGTCGCGCGCCCACGACTCAATCACCGGCGCAATGATTGGCTCCACCTGATGCCAATTTTGCCCGGCTTGTATGTCTGGCAAGTATAAAAGTCGCAGTAATAAGCCGTCTAACCCCGTTAATAGTTGTTCCGGAGTGCGATCATTAAAAATGGAAGGAAACACGTTATCGTCGTCATTGGGCAGTCCCATGATCTGGGTTAGCTCTTCAACCACACAGGCGACTAACTTACCTTTTGATCTTGCCAAATCAACTGGGATCACGACCGCGGCACGCCTTATCCAGCCGTTTTTATCAACGGCAAAATTAGCCGCACAGACCGCTTTGCGTAATGGGGTGACATCGTTGGTTTTAAAGTATTGCCGCGCATCGTCTAAAAAGCGTTGGTGGTTGGTAAAGACAATGGTCAGATTAGCGGCTTTGGGGTGTGAAGCCGGTATAAAGTTTATCCCCGTCAAGCTTTGCAAATGGTCAAGGTGGTAGCGGACGAGTTTATCGTGAAGCTCGCTGTCGCTGACGACATGCGACACGGTATAGCGCACGGATTCTCTCCACTTACGAACACCATGCTCGCCTTCTACATATTCACTTTTCAACGCAATGCGATAAAACGCATCTTGAATATAACTCGGTTGCTGCCAAGGTTGCCCAACAGCAAGCGTACTGAACGAGACCAGCCACACCACGATAAGCCCGATACTAACTCGACCCTTAAACAACAACGCTCACTACCTCAACCCCGCGCTTTCGATGCCTGTTTAGCGTAGCACACCAGTTGATAAACAACTGGTTGAATCGCGTGCTGTCTGTTTTTTCTTACCATATCTGTTGAACATGGAATAGGGATACCACTTTTCTGAACGCTTTTTGAACAAAGTCCGCATTATCACCGCTCAAAAACCCGCTTGAGACGCACACGATGGATAGTAACCAAGGATTTTTAACTCGTTGTAGTATGAAGAGGACACTATGCGTAAAACACTACTCGCTTTAACCCTTCCATTAGCGATACCTGCTCAGGCTGCTAATGTGGTCGACGCCTCCAGTTTAGATTTGAGCGCGGCATTAAACAATGATCAACCACGCGCGATGGTGGCCTCATCGCCAGCATTAAGCTTTCGTGAAAAGTCACGCCTACAAGTGGGTGACAAAACCTTAGTACGCAAGCAGCAGCTACATCATGGTGTGCCTGTTTACGGTTATTCGGTGGTTGAAAATACCGCCGCACGCGGCTTTTCGTCAAGCGTTAAAGGTGACGTTGTCACTGATATCGAACAAGATATCGGTGGCACACTCCCCATGATTAACCAACAGCAGGCCATTGCGATTGCTCAAGGTCAAACGAGCCAAGGTAATCGTCATTTTCATCAAGCGGATGCAAACACAGAGCTTTTGGTTTGGCTGGATAAACAACAAACAGCGCGCCTGGTCTACAAAGTCGACTACCTCGCCAGCGACAATGGTCACCCGTCGCGTCCGATCAAAATTATTGATGCGAAGTCTGGCGATATTCTCGACAGCTGGGACGGCATCGCGCACCTAGAGGCGGATGTGGCGGGTGGCCCAGGAGGGAACAAAAAAAGTGGTCGGTTTCACTTTGCCCCGAACACGCAATTCGGTGGATTCCCGGTAACGGTGGGCAGTCGCTGCAAAATGGACAGCCCCGATGTGCAAACCATTAATATGAATAACCGCGACTGGGGCGGACACGTTCATCAATTTAATTGCCCTCAAAATATTTATCACGCAGTCAACGGCGCCTATGCCCCGATGAATGATGCGCAGTACTTTGGTCAGCAAGTTTTCAACATGTATCGAGATTGGTTAGGTGTTCGCCCTATTCACCAAAAGCTTATCATGCGTGTTCATTATGGTGAGAACCTGGGCAATGCATTCTGGGACGGACAACAAACGATCTTTGGTGACGGTAATGACAGCATGTATCCGCTTGCTACTTGGGATGTTATTGCCCATGAGGTCAGCCACGGTTTTACTGAACAAAATTCAGGGCTCGAATATCGCGACATGTCTGGTGGCATAAATGAAGCCTTTTCAGATATGGCTGCCGCGGCACTCGGCCAGTATGTATTCGGCGACTATAACTGGAAATTTGGTGAAGACGTGATGAAGCATAGCGAAGCCATTCGTTATTTCATTAACCCCGGTAAAGACGGTTACTCTATTGGTCACATTGCCAATTACTATCAGGGCATGGATGTCCACAATAGCTCGGGGATTTTCAACAAAGCCTTTTATCATTTGGCCACCAGCGAGCAGTGGAATATCAAAAAGGCCTTCCGCGCATTTGCCACCGCTAACCAACTTTACTGGCAACCTAACTCGAGCTTCAAACAAGGTGCCGATGGGGTTTGCGAAGCCGCTAAAGCGCTAAACTATTCAGCCGGCGCTGTCAGCCTAGCCTTTGCTCAAGTTGGCATCCAAACCCAAAGCTGCCAAGGTTAATATCGCTGTCTTGTGATTTGCGGCTAGCCACGGCTGGCCGCTTTTTTATGAGAGTTTCGCACACCATTTCCTCACGACTGTGATCACACCACGATTCTGCCCTCTCCCTAAAAGTGACATTCGCATTACTGCTTCTTTACATCTATGTTAATGATTATTGGTGATAATCAGATAATTGGGCAGATTGAATGCATCTGACGATTTTTTCTAACATATTTCGCGTCAAGCTTGTGGCGCTGCTGTTCTTATTCTGTTCCCCACTCGTTTGGGCCGCGCAAGGCAATGCTGAGAACATTCAGTATCCTAGCATGATCATGGGACTACTCGGTGGGCTGGCGCTGTTTCTCTATGGTATGGACAAGATGTCTAATGCCCTCAAAAGCGCCGCCGGTAGCCGCTTAAAAACCTTGCTCGCCAAACTGACCACCAACCGCGTGGCTGGGGTGCTCACGGGCGCCGGCATTACTGCCACCATTCAATCGTCTTCCGTCACCACCGTATTATTGATAGGTTTTATCTCAGCAGGCCTGATGTCACTTGCCCAAGCGACCGGAGTCATTATGGGTGCCAATATTGGTACCACGGTGACCGCGCAAATTGTTGCCTTTAAGATCACCAAAGCAGCATACGTAATGGTCGCTGCGGGCTTTCTCACCCAATTTATCGCCAAAGCCGACCAAACCAAACACTACGGCAATATGCTGTTCGGCTTAGGTCTGATTTTTCTGGGTATGAACGTGATGAGCGATGCCATGTCACCGCTGCGCGATTATCAGCCCTTTATCGACGCGATGGCGACCATGGATAACCCTCTGCTCGCGATCTTACTCGCAGCGCTGTTCACCGCATTAGTTCAGTCGTCTTCAGCAACAACCGGGATCGTGATTGTCCTTGCCGGACAAGGTTTTATTTCACTGGAAAGTGGTATCGCCCTTGCGATGGGCGCCAATATTGGTACCTGTGTGACAGCACTTCTCGCCGCTATCGGAAAATCCCGAGAAGCCAAACAAACCGCCAGTGTTCATATTCTCTTTAACATTATTGGCGTATTCATTTGGTTGCCAATGATCAGCACGCTCAGTGATTGGAGTGTCGCGCTTTCGCCGATTCACCCTGATTTAACCGACGTTGAACGATTAGGAGCTGAGCTCCCGCGCCAAATCGCGAATGCGAATACGTTATTTAACGTCGTGAATACGCTTATTATGCTGCCATTCGTGGGAGGATTTGTTTGGCTCGCGAAAAAAATCATACCAAAAACGCCTAAACCAACGATCAGCGAACGGCCGATTGTCGCACCGAAATACTTATCTAAAGAACTATTGATGACGCCAGACATTGCCATGGACCAGGCACAGCTTGAGATAGGTCGCGTTGGGCGTAGAGTTTGTAACATGATGAATGCCCTACCGCCTCTAACATCAAAACTGGCCACGCAGCAAGAACAAAGCGCTGCCGTGGAGGCGCTGGGGAAAATAGAGACTCTAGAACAACAAGTAGATATTCTACATGGGCATATTTTGTTTTACTTAGGGCGACTGCGTAAAGAGCCACTTTCACAGGTACAAAGTGATCGTCAAATCATGCTGATCAGTGTGACCGACCAACTCGAAAGCATTGCTGATCTGATTGAAGACACCTTAGTTCCCATCATGGATAAATCACTTCATGCGGAGATTAGCATCAGCCCTGAAATGCAATCAACGCTTGATGAAATCCAAGATAAGGTGACGCATGCGTTACTTGATAGCGTGAATGCGATTCGACGTGGAGATACGCAACGAGCTAAACGGGTACTAAACACCAAACGTAACCTTAACGCGCTATTGGATAAAGTACTGGCTCACCAAGCCGAGCGTTTGGTCGAGCATAACCCCAATCGCCTTCAACTGTTTAGTATTGAAATGGAGTGGACCGAATCGCTGAAACGCGTCTATACCGTGACCAAACGTATTGCCAAGTTGCACCTGCGTGAAAAAAAAACATAATGATGAATAAGTAGCTGATAAAAAGAACAAAATGGAACCAAGCCCTAATTTTTGGAGTTAACTACCAAAAAAAATCTAGAAAATCGTTATAACGGCTCCGTCTAAAAACATCTAGGAGCTTGAAATGTATACACTATTCCCTTCCCGACCTAAACCTTTATCGGCACTGATTGCCCTCGCTGCATTGAGCAGCACCAGTGCATGGGCTGATGCTCACTGTGAGATTGCCGATTTGGCAGCCAGTAACGCGCCTATCGAAGCGATTATGAGTGCTGAACGCAGTTGTTTTACCAGCTGGTATGACACCACGTCTATTCGATATAGCAACGTCTACCAAGAAGCGTTTGTAAGTAAAGTGGCACAGCGACTAGAGCAAACCGTCACGCAATATCAAGGTCAAGCAACGCAAGCACGCCAAATCGCCAACCTCACTGAATATATTCGCGCAGCTTATTACGTCCGCTTTTATGGTGACACAGACCAAGCTGATTATTCTGATAAGCTTGATAAAGCATTGGCGCATACCATCGTCCAGTTTCTACAATCCCCTTTTGCAACCGAAGATGGCCGTGCGCAAACCGATGCATTACATGGCCTGACGTTGATGGCCGATAGCATTAAGCAATTACCACAAACCTTTAACCTACAACTGCGACTGCTGGAAAACCTGAATCAAGCGCGCTTACAAGAGCGTGGCTATGTCAACGCGCTGAACAATCTATTTGTCGCCATGGCAGGTCATCAATCGCGTCAAGCCTTCTACGATGTGCTTGCAGCTGACTTGTCTTTGATCGATCGTCTCTACCAGTTTGTCATTGATAATCCTCAGTTATCACAAACTGAAAACGGTGCTTTATTGGTGTCGAATACGGTCCGCGAGATGGGCCGATTACTCATGGCACCTCAGCCAAGTATCCGTGCACGGGTTCTGACCCACTACCGTGATCTTCTGCCTCGTTTTCCTCTGGGTGGCGCCAACGATGCCGTTTGGGTTGGACTGGTTCAAATGGTCGACGCGTTTGCCCCCGATAAAATGAAGGAGTTAGGCCTCATCGATGCCAAATCGACGTTAGCCACCAAAATCGTTCCCTATCGTTATCAATGTGATGGTCCTGCCGTGATCCGCTCACAAAGCATGACACGAGCGCAGTCTAAACAAGCCTGTGAAAGCCTGCATCAAAAAGAAAACGCGTTTCATCAAAGCGTGAACTCAGGTTATCAAGCGGTCGCCGACGATCTAAACGACAGTGTTGAAGTGGTGGTATTTGATAACCCGTCGGACTACAAGACCTATTCATCGTTCTTGTTTGGAAACTCGACCGATAACGGCGGCCAGTACTTAGAGGGCGACCCAGCAAGTCCTGACAACCAAGCCCGTTTTATCGCTTACCGTAATGATAATGGCCAATCGCTTTCGATTTGGAACCTTGAACACGAGTACGTTCATTATCTTGATGGCCGCTTTAACATGTACGGCGACTTCAACGACGTGCTTCGCCACGGTCATACCGTGTGGTGGTTAGAAGGTTTTGCTGAATACATGGCCCATGGCGATGACTATGCCGACGCCATACGTTTGGGCAAAGAAGGCGGCTATTCACTCAGTGACGTATTTGCCACCACCTATCAGCACGATGTGAACCGCGTGTATCGCTGGGGATATTTGGCGGTACGCTTCTTGTTTGAAAAACACCCAGAAGCTGTTAATGCGTTGCTCGCAGCCGGACGAACTGGACAATTTGAACAATGGGCAAGCTTAGCCAAAGAGTATGGTGAACAATATGGCCCCGCATTTTCGCAATGGCTGACGACGCTGGATAGTTCAGATAGCGGCGAGCCTCCTCGTCCAGATCCTGAACCACAACCAGAGCCTGAGCCTGAGCCTGAGCACCCAGACGTTACAACCCTGTCCCTGGGACAAACCGTCACCATTAGCGGGCAGGCATACAGTGAACACCTCTATCAGATCGACCTGAGCCGTGCCGCCACTGCGCTTACCTTTAGCATCGCGGGCCAAGGCAATGCTGATCTCTACGTGGCGAAAGATCGCCAAGCGCACTATTACGATTTTGATGCCACCGAGTGGAACCAGACGAGTAATGAAACCGTGACCCTTAACGATGTAGAGCCAGGCCGCTATACCTTAAGTGTCACCGGGCGCGGTGACTTTAACGATGTCACTGTCAAAGTGAATGCTGAGGGGCAAGTAGAGCCAGAGCCCACCCCGGAGCCGCAGCCTGAAATACCGACTGGCACCGATGACTTGCGCCCGATGCAACTTAACGTCGCCAGCCCCAACAGTATTAGCGTTTATCAACGTCGTTATCTGTATGCCGATGTGCCTGAAGGCGCAACCAAAGCCCAAGTATGGGTCATGGCGGATGGTGACACCGGAAATTTGAGCGTATTCGCCGCCGAGGATTACTGGCCAACGCAAGCGCAAAATCAAGCCGTTTCAGACGTGCCGGGCAGCAACCAGTATATCGAGGTCGATTTAAATGACCAACAGCGCCTGCATTTGCTACTCGCCGGTGATGGAAGCCGAAGCCAAACCGATGTGCGTGTTTATTTTCGTTAGCGTTAAGCGTTAAGCGTTAAGCGCCACCACCGAGTGGCGCTTTTTCTTTGCTAGCCCTAGAAAGGGAAAAGAAAGAGGAAAAACGCTTAAGGAATGATTTCTGTTTTCACGCTCCCACAAACTGAGATAATGCCGTGATGACTGGCCTTGTATCACTGTTCACAAATAATAAGGAGAAACCATGACCGAATGGGAAAAGATGTGCCAAGGACTTGTGTTTGATGACAGCGATGGCTCCATTGATATCCGGCGGGACCACGCCACACGAACCTTGCAAGCATTCAACCAAAGCGTAGAGACGGCAACAAGAAAGCAACTGCTCAACACGTTATTACACACTATCGGCGAGGGTTCGGTGATCCAACCGCCGTTTTATTGTGAGTTTGGCGAAACCATCCAGGTTGGTAGTAACACCTTTATCAATATGAATGCCACTATGCTGGATGGGGCCCCGATCACGATTGGCAACCATGTGCTGATTGGCCCCAATACCCAGTTTTACACCGCAACCCACTCTCTTGATTATCGAAGCCGGCGCGCTTGGGAGACCTGGTGTAAACCGATTGTGGTCGAAGACGATGTATGGATTGGCGGTAATGTGGTGATCTGTCAAGGCGTCACCATCGGCGCACGCAGCGTCATTGCCGCCAACGCCGTGGTGAAACACGACGTGCCACCTGACAGCCTGTACGGTGGAACGCCTGCACGCTTGATAAAGATACTTAATGACAGTGGACAGACAAATTCATCAAGATAATGAAAAAGGCCGCACCTTTGATAGCGACCTGTTTACTTCAAGATGACTCTTCCCGCCTAATTCATAGGTTTGATGGTTAATTCGGCATTGTCGAAACCGAGGCTCGCAAGCCTATCGGGGTCAAAGTTAGAAAACAATTCCACCCCATTCGCTTCGCCAATCTTGGTCATTGGCGAAATAGCGCGCTTAACGCGAGAGGAAGCCGCTGTGCCAATCGGCCTCTCTTTGCCAAGATCAATGCCCCCTGCATACTGGGACTCCGCATAAAAATCACCCGATACATAGGAATAGAACGGGCGCAAGCTTTCTGCAGTTACGTTCTGCATGCTTTGTAGGCCATATTTTTCAATCGCCCAGTTCCAGTCCCACCATTTCGCTTCGCCAGGAATGTAACGGTGATGCCATTGATATGCGATATCCGCAGACGGCTCACTACCGCGTCCCATCGTAAAGGTATGGGATAAAGTAGGACGATTTTCAGGGTGCGAATGCCATGCGTTGCCGCTCCAGCGCAAGAAGCCGTCAAAAGTCACGTCATAACTAATATCGGCACCAAAGCGATACGGATAAGAAATGCTCGACCGATAAAGCTCAACGCGAATCGGAACCTCTGAATTCGCCGGAACCATTGGACGCGCTTGTAGCGTCATCGACTTACTGCTCGAGCCACCATTGCTATTGGCAAAGCTTTGATTTGCCTCAAATGCGAGAGTGAGCTTGGTGCTGCCTACCAATGGCCACTGAAATCCGTTTTCTGTTTGTACTTTTTCCGAAAACCCATAGGTGTTGGTTTTCGACCAATTGGTAGACTCAGTGACTTGTAAGTCAACGACCACTTGTTGCGGCGTATCGAGGTGGTTTCGAGCGACAGCATAAATCGTATCGACTAGCTCTTTGTCGGACTCAACCACCTCACCATGCCAGAAGTCGCTGTCATTTAGGTTGTAAGCAAAGTTATCCACTTTGATGGTGGTCTTATCACCACAGCGGTAGCCATCACACCCACCATCATTGTTGCCGCGGATCAGCCATTGATCGCCGGAACGCCAAACGTTCATGTCTTCACCGACGTAATCACCGTGGTTGCCCCCCACCCATGCGTAACCCAGATAATGCGCGAGATAACTCAGCGGTTTAACAAATTCACTGCGATTATTGACCAGCGAATATTGGATATCGAGCTCTGTGCCTGCTGGCACGCTTCGGGCGGGGTAATCAGGAATCTCGCCCTCACCTTTTATGGAATCAATGGGATAACACCATGTATATTGTGGGGTTGGAATGTCGTGTTTAATTTCACCGTGATAGCCAGGGCCCATGATCACCCAATCGCCTTCGAGTCCAGTGATTTGCCATTTCCCCATGCGTGCCATCAAAAAGTGGCGGTGGATACCCGCCTCCTCTGCCGTTAATGGCCGATAGTTATATCGGCATTGGCCATCGCCTAAGGTATCGAGCACAATTTGATCAGGATAGATTCTCGTCTGTGCCTGGGCGGCTCCCGCACTGACGAGCACTGCGATGGTGGAGAGTGTCAAGGTTGTTGTACGTGAGATTGTCGCCATTTGACGTCTTCCTTTTGTTAGGTGTTATTAGAGTCTGCCGGCCATTCGAAAGCTGACCTTGTTGACCTTTTCATAGCCAATAACGAAAACAAAATGAAAAACGATGATTTAAATTCCCTTTATATTTCATTTCTTTTGGTTGAATTCATATTTATTCTCACAAAGTAAAATGTGATATTTATTCAGGAATAAAATTCACGCAAAACACAGCAAAAAATAAATTAGAATTAAAGCTCTATTATTTGAGTAAGGATATCTATGAGAGGGAGCCTAAAT
>NZ_MUFO01000029.1:0-42480 GCF_001995345.1 Salinivibrio sp. IB872
ATGTCATTGTGACCTATCAAGGAGACGTGCTCGGACTCGGCAAATGGGTCGGGAATCGGATTAAAAATGGTCTACCTCGCGATCAAGTTCGCGATAGCAACTTGTTTTAATCGATATGAAATGGTGTTGATAATAGTTCACAGGGAAAGAAACTGGCAAAGCTGTATTGATAAACTAAACTTTAGTGGAAACACAACCTAAATTGGCATCTGGCTCCAATGAGCCCTTTCCCTGAGCTCGGAACAGGACGTTCCGAGCCTTTTTTTGTCTTGTCTTGCGTGACGCCGTCACTTAACGCGGTAAATGCCATTCGCTTCAATACGAATCTTGCGTTGCTTGTACAAGCCACCCAAGGTCTTTTTAAAGGTCGCTTTACTGGTGCGGAACAAGGCAAAAATCGCATCCGGGGAGCTTTTGTCGTTAAGCGGCAAAAAGCCCCCTTTTTTATCTAGGGTTTGCAAAATTTTATCGCTTAAATCATCAACCCGCGCTTTACCGTGTTTTTGTAGAGCAAGATCCAACTTACCATCGTCGCGCACCGTTTTAACAAACGCACTCAACTTCTTACCGATAAACAGCTTCCCGAACGCTTCAGCGCGATAAATAAGCCCCCAGTGCTGATTATTCACCACACACTTAAAGCCGAGATCCGTGATATCCGTAATGATTACCGACACTTTGTCGCCCGCTTTTAAACGAGGCTTTTCGTCGCTGATAAACTTGTTGAATTTGCGGCTAGCGACGATACGGCCCGAGGCTTTATCCGTGTAGACGCGAACCACATAAGGTTTACCCTCTTCCATTCGCGTGCGTTGCTCACTAAAAGGCACCAACAAGTCTTTGCTCAAGCCCCAATCGACAAACGCGCCAACCGAATTGACACCAACACAGCGCAAAGATGCAAACTCACCCACTTGAGCCAATGGCGTTTCAGTAGTGGCGATAATATCGTCTTCGGAATCGAAATAGATAAACACCTTAAGCTCGTCGCCGACACGGGTATTTTCAGGGACGTACCGGGTTGGCAGCAAAATATTGCCGAACTCATCACCATCAAGAAACACCCCGAAGTCTGCCTGCTTCACTACCGTCAATGTGTTGTATTGGCCTAGTTTAATCATTGTCTCAACGCTGTAGAAAGTAATGGCGGTGAGTATACGCAATTTCATCTTGATATGCGCAGCCAAAACACCACTCAAACGGATAAAAATCCATCAAGCACTGCCTATTTCCCGCTATACCCCTACTTTCTGTCTCTTGTTAGCGACGCAATCCCTGTTAGGCTTGAGTGAAGACCATAGGGGGAATTCATGGCAGTATTTAACGGCTCACATATCAGCTTTAGTTTTAGCCAGCTTGGCAGTGCATTTGGCGAACACGTCACGCCAACCGCGCTCGAAAACGGTCGGCTTTTCACCTATAACGCCGAAGTGGCAAAACAGCTTGGATTGAATGAATCCGAGCTCACCTCGGAAGCGTTTCGGGCGATTTTATCCGCAGAGCAGCCGTTAGCCGGCCGAACACCGTTTGCGATGAAATACACCGGTCACCAGTTTGGTCAATATAACCCCGCGCTCGGCGATGGCCGTGGTGTCTTGTTAGGGGAATGGCGCGATGCCGATGGCACCTTGTGGGATTGGCACCTAAAAGGGGCGGGAAAAACGCCATACAGCCGCCACGGTGATGGACGTGCGGTGTTACGCTCGACGCTCCGTGAGTATCTCGCCAGTGCCGCCATGACAGGACTCAACATTCCGACCACACAGGCACTTGCGATGGCCACCAGCGACACCCCTGTGATGCGCGAGCGCATCGAAACTGCCGCAACGCTACTTCGCGTTACCGAGAGTCACGTCCGCTTTGGCCACTTCGAGTACTTGTTTTACAGTCAGCAGCATGAGGCGCTAGGCACGCTGGCCGACTATGTGATTGCACGTCATTTCCCTGAACTGGCCGAGGCTGAGACCCCCTATGCCGCATTGCTACAAGAAATTGTCGAGCGAACGGCGGACATGATTGCCCAGTGGCAAGCCGTCGGCTTTAACCACGGAGTGATGAATACCGATAATATGTCGATTCTCGGTCAGACCTTCGATTACGGCCCTTATGCCTTTTTAGACGATTTCGATCCAGGTTATATCTGCAACCATTCTGATTACAGTGGTCGCTATGCGTTTAATCAGCAACCTGCCATCGCACTTTGGAATCTGTCCGCACTGGGCTATGCCTTTACGCCTCTCGTGGATAAGGATGTGATTAACGATATTCTTGGCGGCTTTGAACATCGACTACAAGTTGCCTATAGCCGCGCCATGCGCGATAAGTTGGGCTTGTCCGACGCACAGCCGTCAGACAGTGACTTGTTTAATCAGCTCTTTGCATTGCTAGAGGGAAATCAAACCGACTATACGTGCTTTTTCTATCAACTCAGTCAGCATCGTGGTGACGCACTCCTAACAGCCGGCACCCTGAACCAGTTCAAATCCATCTGCCAAGACACGCAAGCATTAACTGAATGGCTATCCGCGTACCAACAGCGCGTGCATACACTGGATGATGCGACTCGTCTGGCCTGCATGCAGCGCACCAATCCAAAGTATATTTTACGCAACTATTTGGCCCAAGCGGCGATCGAGGCGGCTGAAAAAGGCGACTTACAACCAACCCATGACTTAATGACGGTACTTGCCCATCCCTTCGATGAGCACCCGTCGCTCGCGCACTTAGCCAACCCGCCAACGGATGACAATAAAGGCCTCGCATTGAGCTGTTCGTCCTAACTATCGGTGACTGATGACGGGCAAAAAATTAGCTCGTCGACAGCCCTAACCAGCATTTTTCTGGTCAAAACCGCCTTAAAAACGCTACGGATATCACATTCATGCTTTCAAGGGCCGCGATTTTTGCTATCTTACTGGCTTCGCAACAGATTAAGATGTGAGGAAGGCTGTCCTCTATGCCACTGAAAACCGATGAACTTCGCACCCGCGTGGTTGATACCATGCCCACGCCCGCAGAGGTGGAAGCCGCCCACCCCATCAGCGACAATGTTGCTCACCATATTACTGCTTCGCGTCATGCAATCAGCCAAATTCTTAATGGCCATGACCCGCGCCTACTTGTGGTGATTGGGCCTTGCTCCGTGCACGATCCTGACGCTGCACGCGAGTACGCCAAACGGTTAAAAGGATTGGCAGAGACTTACTCCGATCAGTTACTGATTGTCATGCGTACCTACTTTGAAAAGCCGCGCACGGTTGTCGGTTGGAAAGGTTTGATAAACGATCCTCACCTTGATGGGAGCGGTGATATTCGTGCTGGGCTGTTCACTGCCCGTGAGTTGTTACTCGATATCAATAAAATGGGTTTACCCACTGCGACCGAGTTTCTCGATATGATCACCGGCCAATATATTGCCGACTTGATCAGCTGGGGGGCCATCGGTGCGCGTACAACCGAGTCTCAAATCCATCGCGAAATGGCATCCGCCTTGTCTTGCCCAGTAGGGTTTAAGAATGGCACTGATGGCAATATTCGTATCGCTGTCGATGCCATTCGTGCGAGCCGTGAGTCACACCTGTTTTGCTCGCCAGACAAGCATGGCACTATGACCATTTATCGCACAGCAGGTAACCCTGATGGCCACGTTATTTTACGTGGCGGCCATCAACCCAATTACTATCAAAAAGATGTGCAAGCGGCCTCAGAAACCTTATCGAGCTTCGGGTTGCCGGCCAAATTAGTGGTAGACTTTAGCCATGGCAACTGCCAGAAACAGCATCGCCGTCAGTTAGATGTCGCAGAGGATATTGCGACGCAACTGGCTAACGGAAGTACCGCCATTGCGGGTATTATGGCAGAAAGCTTTTTAGAAGAAGGCAACCAACCTATGGGTGATAGCGCGTCGCGCCGATATGGCCAGTCTATTACCGACCCTTGCCTTGGCTGGCAGGATACTGAACGCTTGCTTGAGCGACTGGCCACTGCAAGTGCTAAGCGACATCAAGCCTATTAATTATTGATCAGCGACATGACATCCGTCATGTGAGAAAAGGACAGAACTATGCCCTCTTTTGATATTGTGTCTGAAATCGACAAGGTTGAATTGAAGAACGCCGTAGATAATGCAAGTCGCGAACTGGCGACGCGTTTTGATTTTCGTGGCGTTGAAGCGAGCTTCGAGCTGGACAAAGAAACCGTGAAAGTCATTGCAGAGGCAGATTTCCAACTCAACCAGATGATGGATATCCTGCGTAATAACCTTGCCAAACGTGGCGTGGATTCGCGTGCCATGGATATTCAAGATATGGTGCACTCAGGCAAAAGCTTCTCGCAGCAAGTGAAATTCAAAAATGGCATTGAAACCCCCGTTGCCAAGAAAATCACTAAAGCTATCAAAGACGCCAAAATGAAAGTACAAACACAAATTCAAGGCGAACAAGTCCGAGTAACCGGTAAAAAACGCGATGATCTTCAAGCGGTGATTCAGCTGGTAAAAGACAGTGATTTTGAGCAGCCTTTCCAGTTCGAAAACTTTCGCGACTAATGTGCAACATCTACCACAAAAAACGGGCCATTTGGCCCGTTTTGCTTGTAAAGACAGTGTCGTTATCAGCTAACACTACTTATACTGGCTTTTGATTTCATCGAGCGCCCCGCTTGCAATCGCTTTATCTACCCCAGCTTGCAATTTCTCTACATAGCTATCAGGCGTGCTTTTGCTCAGGCTGTAATACAATTGCGCTTCACTCAGCACATACACCACTTCAAACTGGCTTGTGTCCACATTGTTTTGACTCATGATGAAGGAGCTGACGTTTTCTTCATACGCCCACATATCTACGCGGCCCGCCGCGAGCTGTTTAGCGAGCAAGTCTGCTTTAGGTGAGAGACGCAATGCGTTATCGCTAACGCCTAGGCTGCGCAACAAATGCTCACCGACATCGTCACGTACCACCCCAACTTTGTAGTTGGCAAAGTCGCTGCCGCTGTTAATGGTGATCCCTTTACTTTTCGGTGCCCATACGACAATTTTGGTATCTGTGATGGGACCTACCCACTTAAACTTATCTTCGCGCTCTTCCGTTCGGGTGGTTGAAAACAGTACCGTGTTTGGATCAGACAATGCGGTGGCATAGCCACGCGCCCAAGGTTGGATCTTAACTTGATCACGGGTAATAGGCTCACCCGCTGCTTCGGTAGCCGCTTCGAGGAAATCCACGGCAATCCCTTTCAACTGCCCGTTCTCTTCATAGTTAAAAGGGGGGTAAACCTCAGTGATATAATTTAAGTCGCTTAGGTTGGCAGCAACTATCGTAGTTGAAAACACCAGTAAACTGGCGGCGATGAGTGACTTCATTGGACTACCTCTTTGTTGTTCATTCCATAAAAACAGACGCCCAGCCAATATTATTATTCGGGTAACCCGTACTTATATGTGACGCCATTTCTTGGTTGCCACAACATGGTGTTCATGCGGTTGTGGTTTAACCACATACAAGCACCGTGCTAACCGTTATCACTGGTGAGTATAGTCAGCGAAAAATCACCCTGCGTAATTTTAAACACGGCTGTGAGCTATTCCCCAAGTTTGTTTTCTGACAATTCAACACCTTGATGCATATAGCGATATCTCATGCTTGCGCGTTAATACGAATGTTTACACTCAGCACACGCAAAAACATGATGGTTGACGCCCACATCCACGCAAAAAAGTTGAATTGGGTCACCATTAATGACTAAACTTTACCCCTTGTTTCATATAATTGCTCAATTAGTCCGCATTAATAATGCGTACTTTAACGATTAAGGTTATCGAGTGAGCAATAAAGTCAGTCATATTCCAGCCTGGACAATGCCGAGTCTGATAATCCATGAATAATCAAAAGCGACCTCTTTACATTCCCTATGCGGGACCTGCGTTACTCGAAACCCCGCTTCTCAACAAAGGCAGTGCGTTTAGCGTCGAAGAACGTAAGTTTTTTAACCTCGAGGGCTTGCTACCCGATGCCATTGAAACCATTGAAGAGCAGACCGAGCGCGCCTACCAGCAGTACCAACGCTTTGAAAACGATATCGATAAGCACATTTACTTGCGCAATATTCAAGATACCAACGAGACATTATTTTATCGCTTAGTGTCGAACCACATCACCGAAATGATGCCAATCATTTATACGCCAACGGTCGGTGCTGCCTGTGAGAACTTCTCTAATATTTATCGTCGAGGCCGTGGGCTTTTTATCTCTTATCCAAACCGCGATCGGATTGATGATGTTTTAAACAACGCATCACGTCACAATGTGAAAGTGATTGTCGTTACCGACGGTGAGCGAATTCTTGGTCTTGGCGACCAAGGCATCGGCGGCATGGGCATTCCAATCGGAAAGCTGTCTTTGTACACCGCGTGTGGGGGCATTAGCCCAGCGTACACGCTTCCAATCGTGCTCGATGTAGGCACCAACAATCCACAACGTCTGTCAGATCCTATGTACATGGGATGGCGCCATACTCGGATCAGCGGTCAAGATTACGACGACTTTATTGAAGAATTCATCCAAGCGGTGCAGCGTCGCTGGCCGGATGCACTCATTCAGTTTGAAGACTTCGCACAGAAAAATGCGATGCCTATTCTTGAGCGATACAAAGACAAAGTGTGCTGTTTTAACGACGATATCCAAGGGACGGCCGCCGTCACCGTGGGTTCGTTAATTGCTGCCTGTAAAGCCGCTGGCACTAAGCTCTCCGAGCAGCGTATCACCTTCCTTGGAGCAGGTTCTGCCGGCTGTGGCATTGCTGAAGCCATCATTGCCCAAATGGTGTCGGAAGGGATTTCCGATCAACAAGCGCGTGCGCGTGTCTTTATGGTTGATCGCTGGGGCCTACTCATTGATGCCATGCCAAACCTACTCGACTTCCAGCAAAAACTGGTTCAAAAGAGCAGCGCATTAAAAGACTGGCAATTAGAAGACAATAATATTTCACTGTTGGATGTGGTACGTAATGCCCAGCCAACCGTGCTCATTGGTGTCTCTGGGGCACCAGGCCTCTTTACCGAAGATGTAATTAAGGCCATGCATGATAACTGTAAACGGCCGATTATCTTCCCCCTATCAAACCCAACCAGCCGAGTCGAAGCCACTCCCTTTGACATTCTTCGCTGGACAGACGGCCAAGCACTGGTTGCGACGGGTAGTCCGTTTGAACCCGTGCGCCTAGACAATGGTAAAACCTTCCCAATCGCGCAATGTAACAACAGCTATATCTTCCCGGGTATCGGCCTTGGTGTCCTTGCAGCGGACGCCACTCGCGTGACCGATGGCATGTTAATGGCCTCTTCACGTGCACTTGCTGAATGTTCGCCATTAGCGAAGCGCGGCACCGGTGCCTTACTTCCTTCACTGGAGGATATTACTTATGTGTCAAAGCAAATTGCTTTTGCAGTTGCGAAACAGGCGATTGAAGAAGGCGTTGCGGCCGAGCTGTCTGATGAGGCATTGAAAAAACGCATTGATGATAGCTTCTGGGAACCCAGATACCGTGAGTATAAACGCACATCGTTTTAACCAGCGGTTGACACAAAAAGCTCCTTTCGAGGAGCTTTTTTTGCTAGGATTCCATTCACTTGAGGCGCCAACCTTGACGCCTTATCCGCATGGCATTTCTGAAAGGGACAGTAAGTAGTATGGCGATCCGGCGCCTCGCACGATTGGTGTTTATCGCAGTGATTTTCGCACTGGTTACTATGGTAGCTAGTGACTTAGCGATCACACTCAATGCGCGTGACCGCGTTTACACCGACGTTGACGACCTGCCCAAACGTCAAGTGGCATTAGTGCTTGGTACCAGCAAGTATATTGGTAAAACCCCGAATCCTTACTATACCCACCGCATCGAGGCCGCAGAGGCACTGTATAAAGCGAACAAGGTGAGTCATTTACTCTTAAGCGGCGATAATGCGCACCGCTCCTATAATGAACCTTGGACCATGAAGCGCGATCTACTGAAAGCCGGGATCGCAGACGACGCTATTCACCTCGATTATGCTGGTTTTCGTACACTCGACTCCGTGGTTCGAGCCAAAACGGTGTTTAGCTTGGCCCGCTTTACCGTCGTCAGCCAGCAGTTTCACTGTGAGCGAGCCTTATTTCTTGCTGACGTGAACAATATTGATGCGATTTGCTATGCCGTAGCAAGCCCACAAGGCTGGGCTGGCATAAAGATCCGTTTGCGTGAAGTGCTCGCACGCACTAAAGCCGTGTTAGATAGCTTTATCCTTAATGTGAAACCCAAGTTTACTGGCCCAAAAGAGCCAATTGATGGTGTCACTGCTACCGAATCGTAAATGGGTACAAATCCACCCTTTCTTTCTCTTTCCTCTCACAAATTTCACATCTTTTTAATCAAGCGTTCAAAAAGTAGCGTGCAATCGATTAACACCCTCTTCAATAAGGCGTATATTAGCGCCGTCTGACACAGCAGGTGCTGTGCAGTGTTTAAAACATAATAATACGTGCCGCATTGCACGATGACGTTATAACAAAAAGGAAGCCCTATGGATGTGCAATCTTTGACCTCCCAATCCTCCGGGTTGGATAGAAAAGCGTGGATCCTATTTGCCGATATCGCACTCTTTTTCGCGCTGTACTACAGCCTACCCTTTGACCCTCAAGTGACCACAGGTCTTAGCCTTCTCGTCTTTATCGCGGTGCTCTGGCTAACTGAAGCTATCCATGTCAGCATCACTGCCATTCTCGTTCCCATTCTGGCGGTCGTTTTAGGGGTATTTGAAACCCCTGCGGCGATGGCGAATTTTGCTAACCCTATCATTTTCCTATTTTTGGGTGGCTTTGCCCTTGCCGCGGCATTGCAAGCACAAGGACTGGATCAAGCCATCGCTAATAAGGTACTGACGGTCGCGAAAGGAAAAATGTCCGTTGCCGTGATGATGCTGTTTGGGGTCACTGCGGCCTTGTCAATGTGGATAAGCAACACCGCTACCACGGCGATGATGCTGCCGCTTGTACTCGGCATTTTACGTAAAGTCAGTAACCAAAAAGATCATGGAACCTACGTGTTTGTGTTGCTGGGGATTGCTTATTGCGCGAGTATCGGCGGGATTGCGACCATCGTCGGCAGCCCACCCAATGCGATTGCCGCAGCAGAAGCGGGACTGAATTTTGTTGGTTGGATGAAAATCGGATTGCCTATCACCTTGGTATTGCTGCCGATCGCCATCTTGGTGCTCTATGTGCTGACCAAGCCTAATTTAAGCCATGCATTTGAGACAGAGAAGCGTCAGTTCGAATGGACGCTGCCTCGCTTAGTCACCATGGGAATTTTTGCACTCACCGTCGCGGCATGGATCTTTAGCAAACCACTGAATAGCCTACTAGGCGGCCTCAGTAAGTTTGACTCCATCGTCGCGTTGTCTGCCATTGTGCTGCTGGGTGCTACCCGTGTCGTGAAATGGAAGGAGATCGAAAAGACTGCTGATTGGGGCGTTTTGCTCCTTTTCGGTGGCGGGATTTGTCTAAGCAACGTACTCAAAGCCACTGGGACAAGCCTATTTTTGGCTAACCACCTAAGCAGCGCCCTTACCGGCTCCGGCATCTTCTTCACCATGTTAGGTGTCGTCGCCTTTGTGATTTTCCTGACGGAATTTGCCAGCAATACCGCCAGTGCTGCCTTACTCGTCCCTGTGTTTGCCACTATTGCAGAAGCGTTAGGTGTTTCCCCTGTGGCGCTATCTGCACTGATTGCGATTGCGGCATCCTGTGCCTTTATGCTGCCGGTCGCGACACCGCCAAACGCCATTGTTTTTGGTTCCGGTCATATCGAACAGCGTGACATGATGCGTATTGGTTTGTACCTAAACATTATTTGTATCATGGTTTTAGCCGTCTTTACTTGGTTATTCTGGTAACCCTGTTCAATCACACTACCTAGCATATGCGCTAGGTAGTGTTTTTCTCCTCTACTCTCACCCCGAAATTGTTTCAATAGAGTTTCAGGTTTACACTATTGCGACGCTTCATTAACCGTAACTAACTATGGCATTTGCAGAAATTACAGGCTGGGGAAAATGTCTTCCTCCGGCGGTGCTGACCAATGATGACCTCAGCACAATTATTGAAACAAACGATGAGTGGATCCGCTCCCGCACCGGTATTGAGTCACGCCGAGTCAGTCATGTTGAAACCTCAGATCTTGCCACCGTGGCCGCTCAACGTGCGCTGGCCGCTGCTGGGATTGAGGCAGCGCAGCTTGATCTACTGATTGTTGCAACCTGCTCACCGGATACCTTAATTCCTAACATTGCCTCCAAAGTCCAAGGTAATCTTGGTGCAGTACGCGCGGCGGCATTTGATATGAATGCAGCCTGCACCGGCTTTCTCTATGGCCTAGAAACCGCAACCAAGATGCTTCAAGCCGGCCATTATCAGCATGCGCTGATCATCGGGGCAGAACACTTAACGTGGTACCTCGACTGGAGCAAACGTGATACTGCGGTGTTGTTCGGTGATGGCGCTGGCGCGGTGGTTATTAGTCAAACCGATCAAGAAGTGGGCCTTCTCGACGCCCAGCTCGGATGCGACTCAGCAGGACGCGATGTGTTGGCAATTCCTGCTTTTGGCACCGCGATGGACAGATTTGATCCGCAAAATGGTCACTTCGCGTTTGACTTTATCGGCCGCGACATTTTTAAACGGGCTGTAAAAGGAATGGGGGCTGCCGCGAACCAAGTGTTATCGCGTAATCAGCTCAGCGCTGAACAAATTGACGTGGTGGTTCCTCACCAAGCCAATAAACGCATTATTGAAGCACTTTGTGACCACGCAGGCATTAGCCTAGATAAAGCATTTGTGAATATTCAGCACTATGGCAACACCTCGGCAGCAACCATTCCTATCGCACTCTGCGAAGCGGTGGAACAAGGTGTAGTGAAACCCCATAGCCAATTACTGACCGCCGCGTTTGGGGCAGGTTTAACTTGGGGAGCGGGATTGATTCGTTGGGGTGAACGCACCACGCCACTGCAACAATCGGATGCAGAATTACCCGCCACAGATAAAACCGCGCTTGAGCTACTTGCCTACGCGGTTGATCAATGTCAGAATCGCCAAGCCTAGCCCTAACGCTTGGTACATACGCACTCGCTAAAAAAAGCCGACAATCAAGTCGGCTTTTTGCTGTGTATTTTATCAGGCGTTGCTTACTGAGCGAGATGCAAAAACGCCGCACCGCGTACGCCACCAGAATCACCGTGCTGTGCTTTCATCAGCATCGGTGGTTTTGCCGCGGACAAAAGGTGATGAGGAAGACGCTTGGGCAATTCGTGATAAATTTCATCAAAGTTAGACAAACCACCGCCTAGTACCACCATATCGGGATCAAACGCGGTTAACAGCCCACCAAAGCACATCGCCAACACATCAAAAAAGCGGTCAACAAACGCAACGGCATTCGTTTCGCCTAACCGGTATTGCTCGATGATCTCAACGGCAGATAGCGGCGCGTAATAATGGGCATAAAGTTGTTCAAACCCGCGTCCTGACAAGTAGTTATCGAGACAACCTTGATTACCACATCCACAGGCAAACATGGGTGGTTTATCCCCCAAGCGTAGCCAGGCATCAATAGGCATGCGCATATGACCCACTTCACCGGCCATTTGGTTTTTACCGTTGATCACCTTACCGTTAATCACCAAGCCACCACCAAACCCGGTACCCAGAATCAAACCAAGCACGGTTTTCGCTTCTTTGGCTTGCTCATCCCACGCTTCCGATAGCGCGAAGCAATTGGCGTCATTACTCACCCGCACCTCGCGATCGACGCGCGCTTCTAAATCCGCTCGCAAGTGCATCCCGTTAGCCGCAGGCACATTCACGGTTAACACCGTGCCGTCTGCCGCTTCTGATCCGGGAATGCCAATCCCCACCGTCCCCTTTTCGCCGAACGTCGCGTCGTACTTTTCGACCAACATGGCGAGGGTATCAATCAGGGCTGCGTAATCCTTAGTCGGTGTCGCATAGCGCTCAGTTGCTATACGATTGAGTTGTTTATCGAAGGCGCCAAATTCAATTTTGGTTCCGCCCACATCAAAGCCGTAATACATGGCCCAGCCACCTTTGTGTGTCGTTATTTATACAAATTATTATTCAGCAAACGGTCATAAATGTCCGTGAGCCGCAACATATTTCGTTACTTTAGAACAAGATATTTTATCCCGCGTAAGATGTTTGGTCACGCATCGCCATAAACCGGGTTAACGCATCTCCCTCAGGTAAGGTTTTTTGTCGCTTCCCAGCAATATAACGTTCGCGAAAGACATCAAACCACTGGCTTAAATGCACCGCGGCTCGGCGGTCACCCGCGTTTTCGAGCACGTGCGCTGCCACTTCTGCGGTCGCTAATTGATTCTCTCCGTGTGCGTCACGGACTTGATAGCGTGATAATGCCTCAGGTTGAATACTCAAAACCGGAAAACGATCAAGCCAAGAGCTTTTTCTAAAGATTTTCTTCGCTTCTCGCCATGTGCCATCAATGATCACAAATAACGGACGTTTACCGCTAGGATGAGGCTTTGGGGAAGAAACAACGCGAGACGGCTCAGCATATTGGGCAGGAAACACAATATAAGGCTGGTAAGCGGGATTGGCTAATCGCGTCAGCATCTCAGGATCTGGCTCAGTACGCGACCAAATATACGCCGAGGTATCAGGGATACAGTCAGCAATGAGTCGCCCCGTGTTACTCGGCTTAAGAACTTCGTCATCGTACATGATCAACATAAACGCGGCGTTAGTCTCACACTGACGACGGTATTCACACACACAATAGCGGCGAACCAACATGCATTGGGTACAACGTTCAACACCTGCACCTCGGGCAAGATAAGGTCGTGTGGCGCGAGCAAGACGCCTCTCGTATAAGCGGTGAATGGCATGGGAAGGGGTTGCGTCAGACATAAGGCAAGCAGGCAATAACGATAAAGGTGCCTATTATACGCAAAGTAATGAGATGCAGTGCTGAAAGAGGTTGTGCTGACAGGAAAAGAGCCCAGTCAACACTGAGCTCTGTGGCATGTAGTGATCTTTTGTTTAGCGCAGTTCAACCATAGCGCCATCAAACAAATTTTTGACGAGTGCAATGTACTCTTCCAAAAAGCCCACTTGTTCTGCCGTAACAGGTTGCTCCCAGCGTCCCGCGAGTACTTCTTCCATGTCTTCTACCACACGGTCAGCTTCTTTCAGGATGGTAAAGCGCAACGCTGACGAAAGGCCAGGATTCTGCTCGCATATAGTCATAATATTGGATGCGACCAAATCATGGACGATATCGGCAATCGTATCATCGCCAATGGCTTCGCCCGGTTGCTCAAACACAGAGAGATTAAACGCAAAATGCTCGATCAGTGCTTGATACCCGTCTGAGTCTACTACCATGATTACTTGTCCTTAGACTGTTCTAATGTCGCTATTGTATCGCGATCGTCAAGTGTATGCGCCTTTTGCGCACGAAATTAGAAAGCTAGTCACGCTTCTTCGTACACCGCTTAACGCTATGTATACTATAAGATAGCATTGTGTATAGCACGCCATGCGACCACGTCGAACCGACACGTCGTCAAATTCGTGAGCTAGGCAAGCATACAACCACAATCCGTGTTGAGGCACAAGCTCATACAAAGGACTGAACGCCAGTGCAACTATCAGCAGTATAGCTGGGGGTTGGCAAAGATGCAGAGGCCTCAATGGCAACAAGCCGGGATGATCCCGTCGCTATTCACGCACAAGGATGTAGGAAACACGCATGACAGCTAACCGTGCCCGCCCATTTAGTAAAAGTATTGTCAGCAAAATCGGGCTGATCATGACCTTTATTACTCTGATGGTGCTCGGCCTCTCTGTATCCAGTTACGTGATGCAAGAGCGCGTTAATCGGGATGTTGAGCAAGCCACGAACCAAGAAATCCCCAGTGCCATTATTACCATGACCTTGCTGCGGGCGGCGGGTGAAATGAATGCCAGCATGCTCAAATATGTCATGGGGCGTCATGAATCATTGGCCGTGTTCCTTGAAAACCAACAAGAATTCGAGAACCAACTAGACAAACTGGCACGGATAAAACCAAGCGGCCACCAGCGGCTAGCGGAAATTCGTCATCTGTATGAAAGATTTCAACGTAAAGCTCATCAGAAAGTACTAACCGAGTTTGACCCCGTTGCTGAGCAATGGGCTCGCAAACAAGTATTGCGTTTATCGATTGATGTGGTCCGTCCGATCGATAGCCTCGTCGCCGAATTAAAAGCCGCTCAAGAGCTGACGCAGCCCGACAACGCCGCGATTTTACAATACCTTGATGAGCTCGAGGATGAAAACGGCGACATGCTCACCGAGCTTAACCAATACCTCGATGGCCAAGAAACCAGTCGTCGCGATTTTACTGACGACATGGCAACATTCGAGCGCTACTTATCACTGGCTAAGTTCGAGCTCAATGATCCCTTGTCCCTGAATAAACTGGAATTAATTTCTCAGCACTTTACCAGCCTGAAGCGCAGTGGCATTGCGATTTTCAATAATTATCAACCTCGCGCCAAAATAGAAGCCATGAAGGCGGTGCGAACGCTCAGTGATCAGGAATATCAAGCGCTAGAAAATGCCCTTTCTGGCTTTGCACGCGAAACGGGTATGGTTGTCAGCAGCTCAATGGTTGATTTGCAAGATATTCTTCATTCCAATCAGCTTAATCTTGGTTATTTGCTGCTATTTATTTTGTTTGTGAGCGGTGCCATGTATGTGTATATCTACCGCACATTCACACAACCTATCGTCAACCTGGCCGATACCATGCAAAGCTTGGTGAAAGGCGATATGACGCCCCCGCTCAGTGACTACCAAGAACGCACCGATGAGGTTGGTAAAATCGCGCATGGTTTAGTGATATTCCGTGCGCATATCATCTCTCGCAACCAAGCACGAGAACAGCTGATGCGAGAAAAAGAGCGCGCAGAAAGTGCCTCGCGCGCGAAGGCTCAATTTCTCGCCACCATGAGCCATGAAATTCGTACGCCAATGAATGGCGTCATCGGTATGATTGATATGTTACGCCGTTCACCGCTCTCACCGTCGCAACACAGTCTGATTGCAACAGTGCGAGAATCGGCATTATCGCTGTTGTCGATTATTAACGATATTCTTGATTTTTCTCGCACGGAGGCGGGCAAGCTCCAGTTTGAACGCGTTACCTTTTCGCTCTCGGAGACGGTCGAGCAAGTCATGGAAACGGTGAGCCACCATGCCAACAAGCGAAACGTGACACTGTCACTATTTATCGATCCGCGCCTTCCTGATCAGCTGATTGGGGATCCCAACCGCCTTAAACAAGTGCTGTATAACTTGGTTGGTAATGCGGTGAAGTTTTCCGGCGGAAAGTCGACCCAGACCGGGAAAGTCGATG
The DNA here is from genome assembly GCF_001995345.1 of Salinivibrio sp. IB872. NCBI lineage: Bacteria > Pseudomonadati > Pseudomonadota > Gammaproteobacteria > Vibrionales > Vibrionaceae > Salinivibrio > Salinivibrio sp. IB872. The sequence continues at coordinate 15,470 of NZ_MUFO01000029.1, forward strand.
TCTGGATCATGCCTCAGCCTGCCTCTTCGCCGGATAAAACCAAGCTCGATATCGAAATCACCGATAATGGAATTGGTATTAGCCAAGAGAAGCTCGAAACCATTTTTCAGCCATTCAATCAGGCTGAATCATCTACTACCCGCGAGTATGGTGGTTCCGGCCTAGGACTGGCGATTTGTAAGAATATTGTTGACCTGCTTGGCGGCGTGATCCGCGTGCACAGTGAGGAAGGGAAAGGCACACAGTTCCGTGTCGAGCTGGAGTACACGATCAATCCCCTGTCAGAAAAGACTAAACCTGCCATTGCCACAGAATCGAGCGCACCACTGTGGGTACTTATCGATTTACCCGCCGGAGCGTTACGCACCGCCATTACCGCTTATTTAAAACACTTAGATATCAAACACCGAGTGACACACAATAAAACGCTCACACCGCTTGATGCGCATCCCTACTCAACTCAAACGGATAACACCCACTTCGTTATTATCACCCAAGACCCAGAAACGGTATTAAATGATAGCCAACTTCACCAGTATACTTTCGCCCATGTGATTGCACTGCGACATACCCTCTCCTTGGCTCGTCACCAAGATAAACGTGTGGTGGAACTGTTCGCCTCACCATTGACCTATCGTCGACTGGTGCACGGTCTTCGTGTCTGCTTAGGGCTAGAAAGCCCCGATGTCAGTACGCTCGGTGAATATGGTGACGAGCTATCACTGTCAGCCCCACTCAAAACCGGACGGGGGCGAATCTTAGTCGTCGAAGATAACCCCACTAACCAGCAAGTGCTGATCCAGCAGCTTAGTTATCTCGGATTCGATGTACTGATGGCAGAAGATGGTGAACAGGCCCTGAGTGTTTACCAACAGCATGAGGTGGATTTGGTGCTCACCGATTGCCACATGCCCAAAATGGATGGTTACGATCTTACCGCCGCACTAAGAAAACAACAGCAAGGCGGTCAACGCATTCCAATCATAGCCATTACCGCCAACGCCCTGAGCGGTGAAGACACCCGCTGTTTTCAAGCTGGGATGGACGATTACATCACCAAACCCATTGAGCTCGACGCGCTCCATGGGACCTTGCAAAAGTGGTTAAACGACGACAATGCGCTTGCCGCTTTCACCTCAGGCGTCCCTGTCTCAGACGATATGCACACCGCGCCTGAGGCGGAACAGACAGCCGAGCACCTCATCCTAGACGCCAGCGTGATCACGCGGCTATATGCCGGGCAACAGGATGCTTACCAAGACATCATCGCCGTTTTTAARACACGCAGCCTGCCTTGCCTACACCAGCTTGTACAACACACACCACCGTTTCACGACTGGGCGGCATTAAAAGACGCCGCACACAAACAAAAATCCGCGGCAGGCAGTATCGGCGCACAAGAGACATATCACTATTGCCTAGCGGCAGAAAAAGCGGCGGCCGCACAAGATAGCGCTGAATTAGATACGGCGCTTCGCCAACTCCACCAAGCACTACCTCGCCTCGAGGCAGCTATTGCGCAAATTCTGGACGGGTCGGAATAGCGGTATCAGCGGCGGATGACGAGGGATAACGTGATCCCATATCCGGATATCGGTAAAACCAGTGTACAAATTGCGCAATCCAGTGCCACACTGAGTAAGAGACAGTTAAACAACTACGGTAGTGAATAATGAGAAAAACCCAGGTCGTCACCTCCGAGGACATATTACTTAAGCTTTGTCAGTCAGCCACCGCTGTGTTGACCAAGGCCACCAATTCGCCGGTTCATCACGCCGCGATGGTACAAAAAATTGCCAAAACCAGTTTAAAGCCAGATTTAGGCTGCTTTGTTTTATTTGATGGCGGCTTCTCTGGCCTTGTCGTCATCAACTTCTCCTCTGCTGCGGCAATGGAGATCTACAACAACTATATGCAACACATGGGGATCCCTGCCGAAGAGCTTGCGAGTTTGCACACATCCGATGAAGTCGGTGACGTACTTGGCGAGTTGATGAACCAAATCATTGGTGACTTCACAGGGAAAATTAAACGCTCTATTCAAACCTCTATCACTCAGAATCAGCCGAAGATGATGGCGGTGAACAAAAACCTCTCGGTATCCGTGGACAGCAACATTGATAAGCCACAAGCGCGCCGTGTGAGCTTTACCACCGAAAACAACCACATTTTCTACCTAGAGCTGGCGATGGAGCGGACTGAATTCATCCAGTTACAAGACTTTGAAGAAGGTGAAGAGGTCAATCCAGACGCGATTCTCGAAGAAGAAACCGTCCGTCAGCTTGAGAAGAAACCTACCGAGAAAAAAGGGACGGGTGGCGGTAATAACGACCTACTCGACGAATTAGGGATCTAATCACTCCCCTTTGAACCTCGGGCACCCCAACCATTAACGTCGCCATAGTTAGTGGTTGGGGAGACTCACTCTCGCCTTGTAAAACCTGCAACTAATTTTACTTGATAAAATAAAACACTCTTACCATTGCGCAACCTCAATGTATTAACTTTCTTTTTGCATCCTACCGCAATCTTAGTTTGATCAATGTCACACAAAAAGAATGAGCCTCAATAAAAATCTCGCCATTTTTTAATCGTTTGCCTCATTTAATACGTCAGTTATTTTTAGTAGGTGAATAATTCTGCATCGTATAGACTGCGCCACAAAATCATAAGGCTGGCAAAAGATCAGTCAAAACCCTACTGGGCACCCTGCCCACTCCATTATCATTCGTGAAAAAAGGTCGATTCATGAGTCCAGAACACTACCTACTCGATTGGCAAACTAGCCAAAACCACTCTGAAACCATGTATCCGCTGCTCAGCCAGCTTTATCGCCAAAAAGGGGTCGAAATCCAACTGTTTGGCCGTCAACTGATCAACGCCAGTACCATTGATATTATCAAAGCGCACCGAGTCGCCCGCCGTTACACCGGAGGAACTTTAGCACCCAGTCAAACCTTGCCTTTAATTGAAGTGATGGCGGAAATGGATCTCGCGCCAAGTAAAATCGATGTCGGCCAACTGGCTTGGACATACTGGCAATCTCATGACAACCAAGACGGCATCGCTGATTTTCTCCACAGTCAATTAGGCCATTTAGTGGGAACGGGCAACAGTGTTGAGCCTAAAGATGTCGTTTTATATGGCTTTGGCCGCATTGGGCGTTTGTTAGCACGACTGTTGGTGGAGAAAAGCGGTCCCGGCTATCCATTACGTTTACGCGCTATTGTTGTGCGTGGTGGACGCGAAGGCGATCTAGAAAAACGTGCCAGTTTATTACGTCGTGACTCGGTTCATGGCCCATTCAACGGCAGTATCACCGTTGATGAAGACCGTAGTGCGTTAATCGCAAATGGCAACTTTATTCAGGTGATCTACGCCAACAGCCCAGCGGATGTGGACTATACCCAATATGGTATTCACAATGCATTAGTGGTCGATAACACGGGTATGTGGCGCGACGAAGAAGGGTTGAGCCAACACCTGAAAAGCAAGGGCGCCCAAAAGGTCTTGCTCACCGCACCGGGCAAAGGCGATATCAAAAACGTGGTATTCGGCGTCAACGATAACGTTATCCACGACGATGATGCGATTATCTCAGCGGCCAGCTGTACCACCAATGCGATCACGCCAGTGCTTAAAGCCATGCACGACAAATTTGGCATTGATGGTGGCCATATCGAGACGGTGCACTCATTCACCAACGACCAAAACCTGATTGATAACTATCACAAAGGGGATCGCCGTGGTCGCTCAGCATCCTTGAATATGGTGCTCTCCTCGACCGGTGCCGCCAGTGCGGTCGCGAAAGCGTTACCTGCGTTAAAAGGTAAGCTCACGGGGAATTCTGTACGCGTTCCTACTCCAAACGTTTCGATGGCAATTGCCAATTTGAATTTGGACAACGCAACGAGCAAAGATGAGATCAATGCTTACCTTCAAGATGTTGCCTTGTATTCGCCGCTATCCGGCCAAATCGACTTTACCCAATCTACTGAGCTGGTTTCCAGCGATCTGATCGGTTCTCGCTTTGCGGGTGTGGTTGATAGCCAAGCAACTATCGCGGATGGAAACCGTTGCGTCCTGTATATCTGGTACGACAATGAATTTGGCTATAGCTGCCAAGTGGTTCATTGCATGGAGAAAATGATGGGCGTTCGCTATCCATTGGTCCCTGAACCCGCAAGCCTGTAATCAGGTGTAGAGCATAAAAAAAGGCCCGAATGGGCCTTTTTTGCTAAGCAGAGAGCAAACTATGACTGCTTTGCAGCCGTCAGCTGCGATGGCTGACTGACAGGTTTGATCAACGCGTAAACAATCCCTGTGACTAACGTACCCGCGGCGATGGCAGCCAAGTACATAAACACGGGGGTGATTGCATTGGGAATAAGCAGTACAAATAATCCACCATGAGGCGCCATTAATTTTGCGCCAATCAGCATCGAAATTGCACCAGTCAATGCGCCTCCAGCAATACACGCCGGAATAACTCGCATTGGGTCTTTAGCCGCGAAAGGGATCGCCCCCTCAGAGATAAAGCACAGCCCCAGCACAAACGAGGCTTTACCCGCTTCTTGCTCAGCATCGTTAAACTTACGTTTCGCCRAAAATGTTGCCAGACCCATACCCAGCGCCGGCACCATACCTGCGGCCATGATCGCTGCCATTGGCATGTAGGTACCACTGTCGATCAAACCCACACCAAAGGTGTATGCGGCTTTGTTCACTGGACCGCCCAAGTCGAAGCACATCATCGCACCCAGCAGTACACCCAAGATCACTGCGTTGGTTGAGTTCATTCCTTGCAAGAAGGTGGTTAAGCTATCCATCGCCACCGAAACAGGGCCACCCACCACATAGATCATGACCAAGCCCGTGAATAAGCTTGCCACCAACGGGATCACTAAAATGGGCTTGAGGGCTTCCATGGTTGCAGGCAGTTGCACTTTATCAGCAACAAACTTGGCACTGTAACCGGCGATAAAGCCCGCCAGAATCCCGCCAAGAAACCCTGCGCCTGTTGAGGCTGCGAGCATACCGCCAATAAGGCCGGGAGCAAGACCGGGACGATCCGCGATAGAAAAGGCAATAAAACCGGCGAGGACAGGCACCATCAGGGCAAACGCACTGCCACCGCCAATTTGCATTAATGCGGCAGCCAATGTGCCTTCTTCTTTAAATGCTTCAATGCCGAACACAAATGACAGTGCAATAGCCAAGCCGCCCGCGACCACGAGTGGCAACATGTGCGACACCCCAGTCATCAAGTGTTTATACACCCCCGTCCGCTCACCTTGGCTAGCAGTCGATTGTCCGTTGGTGTGTTTTTGGGCTGCGTGGTAGACCTCAGCATTGGCGACTGCATCATCAAGACTTTGAGCGGCTTTTTTCAACGCGACGCCTGTGCTGGTTCGATATAATCGCTTCCCATCAAAGCGACTTAAATCAACCTCAATGTCTGCGGCAATAAACACCACATCCGCATCAGCGATTTCTTGGTCAGTCAGCGCATTTTTTGCCCCCACCGAGCCCCGTGTTTCAATTTTAACGCTGTAGCCTTTCGCTTTGGCGGCCTCTTCAATCGCCTCAGCCGCCATAAACGTGTGCGCAACCCCGGTCGGACATGCGGTGATACCGACAATACGCATGGATTGATTCGCCTCAGGCTCCTCTGACGCTTGATAAACCTCAGCGTGAGATGACACCCCGTCGAGAACCGCTTGCGCATTGTCCATCACATTACTTAATGATGCCTGATAAACCGGCTTACCGTTAAAACGTGCCGTCTGCGCCGGTGAACCGACGAGCAAAATACGCTCCGCGTCGGCAATCGCTTCAGACGAGACCGGTGTTGGCGCCTTAATGCTCGATTGACATTCGATGGTTGCTTGCCAGCCTCGCTCACCGACTGCTTTTTCAAGCAATCCTGCTGCGATAACTGTGTTAGCGACGCCACTTGGGCACGCCGTCACAATGACCAGTTTCATACCTTTTACCCCACTCTTGGATTGTTTATTCGGCGTGTGCGGACACAGTGACCGGTGACACGCTAATTTTTTCTATCATTTGATAAACACGGTCGAGATCAGAGACACCGACACCCACTTGGGTGACCGCCAGCGCAGATAGCGCGACCGCTCGACGAAGTACCGTCGCTTTTTCTTCACCGGCTTGGCATCCCCATACCAAACCAGCAACCAGTGAATCTCCCGCACCAACGGTACTGACGACCTCTTGCGCAGGTGCGACGGCCTGCAGCCAACCTTGATGGTTGCGCCACAGCACACCATCTACACCACGAGAAATCACCACATTGGCAATCCCTTGTTGGAATAGCTGTTCACCACGCGCTAACAAGGTATCGAGTTCATTACTGATTGGCGCGTTCAAGCACTGAGCAAGCTCAGCTTCATTGGGTTTCACAAGCCAAGGCTTGGCGGACACCGCAGCACGCAGCGCATGTTGGCTGGTATCTACAACCACCTGCTTACCGGCCTCGGTGAGAGCCTGAACCCAGTCACTGAGCTGATCAGCATTGACGCCTGGCGGTAAGCTACCGGCCAGTACAATCCAGTCATGCCCATCAGCTAATTCCAATAAGGTATGCGTAAGCGCCTCAATATCGCGCCCTTCCACTGCCATTCCCGGGAAGTTGAGATCCGTGACACGACCGTCTTTTTCTACCAGTTTGACATTTGTTCGACTCACGCCCGGTACGCGCAAAAAGCGATCGCAAATGCCATGCTCAACAAATAAGTGCGCAAAGGGATCTTGATTTTCCTCACCCAAGAAGCCAGATACCGTCACTTGGGCGCCCAAATCAGCCAACACACGCGCCACATTCACGCCTTTTCCTGCAGGATGTAGGTTGTACTTTTGCACTAAGTTGACATCGCCAGCTTGCAAGATACCAAGCGCTCCCGTCATATCGAGAGCAGGATTAAAGGTCACGGTTAAGATTGCACTCATGCGTGTTCTCCTAAGCCTTGACGAATAGCTTCACCCAAGGCGGCTATCGCCTCCTGCGCATCACTCCCTTGGGCGGTAAACTGAAGCTGATGGCCGTGCTTTACTCCTAGGGCAATGACTTTCATCAAGCTCTTCGCGTTGACGGCAGCCGATTGGGTGGACGCATTGGCCACTTGAATATCCGCGCTGAATTTTTTAGCGGTGTTCACCAACATGGCACCAGGTCGCGCATGCAGGCCATGTGCATTGGTAATGGTAAATAGCCYAGATTCACCCTCAATCTTCGCCGCTGATGCTGGTGGTTGCACAGTCTCAACGTCAGCGGCATCCGGGTGCATAACCGCCGACACAAGCGCGTCAGGTGATTGGTTGATAAGGCTGTTCAATTTACCCTCTGCTTTGAGTTGGGTCAGCTTGGCGAGCAGGGCCATATGCGCGTCATTATTCGCCGCAAAACACCACAAAGCATGGGCAACATGCTCACCCATATTCAATGGCTCAGAAGGCATGACTAACGACACCCCAGTGTGAGACACGCCATTTGCAATGCCCAACACCCAATGCCCGTCACCCAAATGGACAGGCGCTGCGGCAATCAGATGACTAACGCCTGAGGTATCTAGGCATCCTCTGTTTTTCAAAAGTCCCGCGCCAGCTGCTTGCAGTGTGGTGATATCTCGCGCTGGGAAACCACTTAAAATCATATCTGGGGTAAACGTAAAACCCTGATTATTGTCCTTCGTGTCACCATTGAGGAGTGCCAATATAGCGTCTGCGCTCTCAATACGTTTCAACTGCGCTTCAATACCGTCTTGTGATAACACGTGGGTCAATTGGCGTAGGATTGTCAGGTGCTCATCTGACTTCGCCGCAATACCGATGGCAAGATAAGCGGTTTCACCGTCTCCCCAGTCCACGCCCTGTGGGAAGTGACACACTTGCACGCCCGTTTGTTTCACTTGATCACGGGTATCTGTAGTGCCATGCGGGATCGCAATACCATTGCCTAAATAGGTGCTCGTTTGCGCTTCTCGCGCCAACATACCCGCTTGATAACCGGGCGCGACCAATCCTTTGTCAATCAGTCGTGTGGCCATAGCTTTGATCGCCTCTTCTTTCGAGGCGGCAGACTGCTGTAAATAGATATCTTGTGCTGTTAGTGCGAACATGAGGTTAATCCTCTTCGTTTGTGCGCCTTGCGCACGCAATATATTGGGCTCATTACAATCACCGCATCGCAGCAACTGCATGGTAAATCGTAGAAGGTGAGCCAGACGGATGCCTGCATCATCGACCCACATTCTGTTCAATCCTTGAAGACGCGAGATGGTTCGTATCACTCAACTCACGCCAAGCTGAATCGCTTCAGCTTTTGGTTGCAGTCAGACCTCAAGGGTGTTGTCTTTGGGTCTATTTATCGCAACGTTGAATCCGGTCTAACGCTTAGCCGTCCTGTCTTTGGCAAATATGTGATAAAAGTAGTGTCATACAGAACAGCTGAAACCTTTCAGCTTTAAGGCTGAATCGTTTTAGCATATAATGCAAACATAATCTCGATCGGATGTGTGCAAACTTTGATCGCATTCACAAAGCCATCAATAACGATTGGCCTGATACTGGATCCTTTCTATGAAGCTCGATGAGATAGCACGCCTTGCCGGCGTGTCACGCACCACGGCCAGCTACGTGATTAACGGAAAAGCCGATCGTTATCGGATCAGCGCTAAGACCCGAGAACGGGTGATGGCGGTTGTTGACCAACATAACTATCAACCCAACCGTGCCGCAACCGCCCTACGGGCAGGAACAACACGCACCCTCGGATTGGTGGTTCCTGATCTTGCTAACAGCAGTTATGCCCTCTTGGCCAAATTGCTAGAGCGTAAAGCCCATGATCAAGGCTACCAAGTGATTATCACCGGCTCGGATGATGATCCTCAGCGCGAGCAAACCGTTGCCACTACATTGATTTCTCGAAAGATTGATGCATTGATCGTCGCTTCGTGTTTGCCAGCGGACAATGCTTTCTATCCTGATGTGCAGCGAAAAGGCACACCTGTGGTGGCTATCGACCGACAACTAGACGCGACCCAGTTCGCCAATGTACTGAGTGATGATGCCAAAGGTGCGTATCAATTAACCGAGACACTTATTGCGCCTAGCGATGTGTATCAGGCGGGATTGATTGGTGCCGTCCCCTCTTTAGCCATCTCGCAAGAGCGTGAAAAAGGCTTTCGTAACGCATTGAAAGTCGGCAATGTGGACGGACAAGTGCGCTATGGCAACGCCTTTAGCCGCAGCGAAGGTCAACGATTAATGACTGAATGGATAGACGCTGGCGATTTACCCGATGCCTTGCTTACCACCTCATTCACTCTATGTGAGGGTGTATTGGATGCAATCCGGCAAACAGGCATTGCGCCCACCGCCTTATACTTTGCCACATTCGGGGACAGTCGCATCTTGGACTTTTTACCCTTTGGGGTGCAGTCGCTTCCACAACAGTTTGATGCGATTAGCGATGCCGCGTTAAGCCTCGCTATTTCAGCCGCCGAAGGCGACAATCAACCCGGCGTGATCACCGTCGAGCGTCAACCGATTTGGCGCCCACATCAAACCCAAGCTTGGGTCGGTTTAACCTAATCATGATCAGTAACCCGTGGCTTCCATAAAGCCACGGCCGCTCACACTCCCTTCGACACGCACGGGTCCCTCCCAGTATGGGATGCTTAGCGCCATCCAACTATCTGGGTTTAGAGGCTGAGTGGTCACGTTGATCCCTTCATCGGGAACACGTATTTGCCAACCCACGGGCAGTGTTCGTTTATCGGAAAGTGTGGCGTGATTGACCGGCACCATGCGTATTGCATGTTTATCAAGTGATCGCACCTTGCCATCGGCCGAGGTCAAAGAGCCGAATACAAAGGGCTTTGGACCGCGGATCTGAGTCACCATCAGCGCGCGCCCATCGTCGAGATTCAAACCAAACCAATCCCATCCGGATTGGTCGTCGGCCATGGCACCGCTCGACCATTCTTTATCAAACCACCCTTTCCCTGTCACAGAAAAAGACTTGCCGTCGAGCGTCAAGGAGCCTGTAATGCGTAATTGTGGTACCGAGAAATAATAAGAGGCCGACGGTGCACTTTCATGACGAATGCTATACCCCTGCTCGCCCTGCTTCACTCTCAGACCACTGTCTTCAACCTGCAGAGCAAAGCCCACCTTAGTATTCTGTGCCTCAAATTGTGCTTCAACTGTCGCCGGAAAAGGATCGGATTGACCTTGCCATTGCCAATCATCCAGCCACGCCTGAAATGGTGACAACGTCACGCCGGCTTGACCAATGCCACCGCGGGCAAACCGTTCCGCTTCCCACTGCTGATCAGCGCGTGTTATCGCGACATGTGCCATATAGAGTTGTGGGCTTGACCAGCCAAGCGCCTGCTCGGCTCGAATCGCGCGGCGAAACAGAGTCCATTGCACGCCGTAGGTTTGGCCTTGGCTATCTTCCAGTGTGGCGGTTAAATACCACCACTCCGTGGCAAAGCCCGGATGGGCAGCCATATCTTTCGGGTATTCGGGATGATAGTCGGGGGTCACAGCTTGAAAACCAGACTGCTGGGCAAACACATCAAAGCCTGTCGATGCGCTGCTTTGGGGCGCAGGCTGGCGTCCCCACCAAATCAGACTTCCCAGCGCGATGGCTACAATCATCACCAGCATGGAGCCAAACAGTTTGCGACTTAGTTTCATTTCACTAACTCCTTAACTCTCCTGCCGCTACTGCGCGTCACGCAAAGAGACGGCCGCAGTACGCTTCATCATGCGATAGACGGGCCAAGCACCAGCCACCATTAATGCAAGCATTGATAGCCCGATAGTGGTGGCATAGGTGAGCGGGAAAAAGCTCATGGTCATCGTCCAACCAAAGGAAGCTTTGAGCACCACATGGATTAGCATCCCCGCCAGCAGTAGCCCTAACGGAATTGCGATCACAGCGCTGGCACCCCCTAGGATCACCAACTGCCCGCCTCCGAGTGCAATCAACTCGCGCCCCGACAAACCTAAACAACGCAACAAACTGTACTGACGCTGGCGAGACAATTCGGTGGCCAACGTAGAGAAAAACAGACCACTGATGGCAACAATCAGCATCAATACACACAGACTTTCGGTCACCGTAAACGTACGGTCGAAAATGCGCATCGCGTACTGCATGATATCGGCTTGGTTTTGAACTTGGCCGTTACTGAGTGAGAATGTCCGACGAATCTGCGCAATAAACAGGTCGCTTTCAACGCCTTGATCGAGGACAACCGCCATCGATGGCCTGCCAGCAGTTAACCAGCCTCCTACGTCACCGCGCGCAGAAACCACTAGCTGACCGTAGGGGTTCCCGTAATCATAATAGACACCCGCAACTTGCCATCGCTCTCCCATCGGGGCGGGTAAGTTCACTATTTCACCCGCTTCCACACCGAATTTTGCAGCCAGCGACTCGCTGAGTAATACGGCTCGTTGCTGATGGAGCTGCGACCAGTAATCCGGTTGGGCGTTCTTGATTGCCAATGCTTGTTTCTCAAGGGGACGATTTCCAACCGAAAGGACTTCTAGTCGGCCTTGCGGTGCATCAAGCTCACGACGGTACGTTGTCCAAAACTGAGAGACATTGTCTTGCTTAACCAGCCAAGATTCCATGCGGGGCAATAGCTCATTACTAGGACGAACATACACATCCGCCGCGAGTCGCTGCTGTAGCCATGTTTCGGTGCTGGCACGAAAGCTGCCCACCATGGTTTCCATGCCAATATGTGCCGACACCGCCAACATAAAGGCCATTGCTGCCACACCGCGATAACTTAAACTGGCCGCCGCATCAGTAAAAAACCAACGCCAACGTGCGCCTTGGTGCCATTGCGCCAATAGATGAAATAAGCCGCCACACAAATAGGGTAAGACCAACGCGGCACTTAGCATGGTTAGCGCAATTAACGTAAAGCCTTGCCACTGGCTACTAGGCCAATACGACACACCCCACGCGGCTACCGCAAGCAACAACGCCAATACCGCTTGTACCGAAAACTCACGGCGAGTTCCACGTAATAACGTCATCCGCTGCGATAAGCGACCCGAAGGCGTTTTTATTAAGCGGATGAGTGGCCAAGCCGACGCCATTGCAGCACCTAGCAAGGCTAACAGTACACWGTATAATCCCCACTGCCATTGCCAGTGCATGATCAAGTCAACTTCGGCACCATATAGGTCAGACAATGTCGTGGCGACCGCAGGAAGCAGTTGTTTAGCCAGCAATAACCCAAGCACATTCCCGCTGATCACACCCAGTATGACCCAGCCGACTAACTCCATCGCCATCACTAGTGACAACTGCCGACCGTCTACGCCTAATTGCCGTAAGCCGCCGACCAGTGGCTGACGTTGGGTCATTGAGAGAGAAATAGCTTGATAGAAAATAAACAGCCCCACCACGAACGCGAGCAATCCCATCGCCAATAAATTGAGGTGAAATGCGTTGGTAAGTGGTCCTAACTGGGTGGTTTGGGTTTTCGCAAGTGTTAAAGCGGGGGGTAATAATTGGCGGATCTGCTCGCGCTCGGCCTGACTCAGTGCGCCACATAAGACTTCACTAATGCCGGCATGAGGAGACAAGGCACGCAATAGCGCCATATCCGCCACTAAGTAGGTGCCCATACTGAGCGCATCGTTATCGACAATACGCAACGGGCCAATCGCCGGATAATCTAGCAAGGGGATCATTTCTCCCGATTGCCACCCCTTGTGCGACGCCATCGCTTCCCCGACGTAAACGGGATAAGGTGGAGACATCGCATCGACGGGAGAAATGCCCTCACCGCCATCACCTTCGCTGAGCATGGGTAACATCGCGATCGTATCGACGCCCATCAGGTTGAGATCATCAAGTGACGGCGTCACAACTTGTAAACGCTCGATCGGCACACATTGGGTAAATCCCGCCCGACGTAAATCGATATAAAACGCTTGCGGTACGCGCTGCATGCGTTGGGTATGATGGATGCTAAACGGATAGGGATTACTAAATAGCTTAGCCCCTTCTCGGTAGCTTTTTTGCGCGTGTTGGTTGATCGATAATACGCCCACCAACAAGGCGATACCTAAGGTAAGCCCCAGCCAAACGAGTAATATTTGAAAAGGATGGCGGCGATAATGCCCCCATAACGCATTAGCGACGGGCCCGAACACTGAGCACGCCCCCTTGCAGCATAACGCTACCTTGTAAGTAATTGGCAACGGTTTCACTGTGCGTAACCACCAACAGGCCCGCTTCTTGTTGGCGCGTTAATGTGGTAAGTAGCCGCATGACGGCATCCGCATTACGCTCATCGAGGCTTCCCGTTGGTTCATCAGCCAATAACAGCTTGGGTTCCATATATAGCGCGCGCGCAATCGCAGTGCGCTGTTGTTGCCCCCCCGAGGCTTCCTCGGGGTAACGATTCAACAACGGCATCAAATCAAGTTGGGAGACAATCTGACGCCACAGCGCTGCATCGTCTTTCAAGCCTTTAAGTTGACGGCAAAAACGGATGTTATCGGCAATGGTCAGGGTTGGCAGTAGGTTAAATTGCTGAAAAATAAGGCCAATATTCTGGCGGCGAAATTGGGTACGCGCGCGCTCATTCATTTGATGAAGCGGTTTATCATTAAACCAGATTTCACCACTGTCGGCTTTGTCCAAGCCGGCAATCAGGTTAAGTAGCGTGCTTTTGCCCGACCCACTTTCCCCCATCAAGGCCAATTGATGGGTGGGAGAAACAGACAAAGCGGCACCTTGCAGCACGGGATGAAAATCACTTCCATCCTGATAGCCCTTACACAGCGCCTTAATTGCTAACATGCCAATCCGTACCCTTTAACGTCTAAATAGCAGCGATAAACGAGAAGTAAGTCACACTGTCTGAACGAATTCGCAATGTACCCCAATTAACACGCTGAGAAAAGGGCTAAAAACTGTGGGCAGCTTCCCATTATTATTTGATAACAAAATCAATTGCTGTCGCTAACCAAATTGTTCAGCCATACACCGGATTTAACACGGATGAGCGAGCCGACCCACTTTACCACCTCTTCGGTCGCCAATAAGGCATAAACCCAATAGACCGGCCACTCAAACACGACTGCGGCTGCCAGAACCACAGGAATACCGATCAACCACTGGGCAACAAAATCTTGCCCTAAGCAGTAACGCACGTCACCACCCGCACGCAACACCCCAACGATCATTGCCATCGGAATGGTTTTTACCACGATAAGCGCGCACATTGCCCAGTAGAAGTATCCGGTGATTTGCGCCGTTTCTCCGGTCAAGGCAGGGAAAAACCCTAGCACCCAAGGTTGAATAGCTAACATCACCAGCGCAATGAATACACCAGCAATAAAATTAAACACGCCCACTTGCCAAGCTTGTTGGTACGCAGTCTCGGTTTGCTTGGCGCCGAGATTATTCCCCACCAACACGGCGGCGGCATTGGCCGTGCCGATCAAAAACGACAAAGATAAGGATTCAACCGGCGTGATGACCGCGATGGCGGCAAGTCCGGCCTCATTCACATGTCCAATAATCGCGTGATAAACGAACAACCCGGACGACCACATTAAAAAGTTAAAGGCGGTGGGCAAGGACAATGCCAAGAAGCGCTTGACGGCTTTCAGTGTGAGGGACGAGACCCATTCCGCGCGCGAAAAGGCAACAAGATGTTGGCGCTGGTACAAGTACAGGTATAAAGCCAGCATTTCTACAATACCACTCAATGCGGTCGCGACTGCGGCACCTTTGGAGCCCATTTGAGGCGCCCCCCAGTGGCCAAAAATAAACACCCAGTTCAAGAGGATGTTAACGCTAATCCCCACGCCACTGAAAAACGTGCTGATCCCAGGCTTGTGCATGGCGCGCAAGCCAGCAGCTAACCCTGACACACTGGCCAGACAAAAAAGAGACAGACCCGCGATTTGCAGATAGTCTTTTCCTAACGCAATGACAGTAGGGTTATCACTGGCAACACTAATAATCGAATCTGCGTAGAGCCAAAAAATGAGTGCACTGAGTGCGGCGGTGGCATTGGTCAAGGTCACCGTGAGTGCAATTTTCTCGCGAAAGCCCTGCATATTACCTGCGCCCCAATACTGGGCAACCAGCATGGATCCACCTGTCATCGCGCCAAAAATCAGTAACGTTGAGACAAACATCGCTTTCCCGGCGATGCCAATCGCCGCGACATCGGCTTCACTCAACTGCCCCACCATCAAAATATCCACCAAGCTGCGGCTGGAAAACATCATGGTTTGCAGCGCAATGGGAATAGCAATTAACAGTAAACGCTTGAGAAAAACAGCATCAAAGAAAGGACGAGACAAGGCAGACACAGGCGACTCCACGCAACAACGAGAATGGCCTTAGTTTACTTGCCTTTATATGAAGAAAAAACCGCCAACTGGCGGTTTATATCGATTATTTTTGGGTTGTCTGTGCGGGCATCACCATCAAACTATCTGCTTGGTTTTGCGGCCAAATGAGATACTCGGCATGGTATTTAACAATTGACTTATAGGCAGTCACTTTCGTCGGTGCTAATCCTGCTTGATGTGCCCAACCAATAAAGGTGTTTTCTGGGCCACGCACGTACACACTTAACGGCTTAACCAATACGCCCTCTGAGTCAAAAGCCGCTTGCGTCGCATCGGAACACACTGCCAATGAATGCTGCCCGTCAGAGATCACTCTTACTTTGCGGTCAATGGTAGCGTCAGTATGCAC
This sequence comes from Salinivibrio sp. IB872, assembly GCF_001995345.1. Classification (NCBI taxonomy): domain Bacteria; kingdom Pseudomonadati; phylum Pseudomonadota; class Gammaproteobacteria; order Vibrionales; family Vibrionaceae; genus Salinivibrio; species Salinivibrio sp. IB872. The sequence continues at coordinate 31,251 of NZ_MUFO01000029.1, forward strand.
CATCCACTGCGCCGCTTTTGCCGCATCGATTAGCTGGCATAGCTGGGTATGCATCACGGCGTTAGCCGGCGCACTTACCGGGAACCAAGCTTGGTAAACCGATTGAATTTGACGAAATTCCGCTTCTAACGCCGCTTTGGTGCCCGCACTACGGGCTCGCTGCATCCAACGTTGTAAATCGGCTTTCACACTATGATGAAAGCGCTGTTTTTTGGCCGCTTGTGCCACCCAACGTCCTAAAAACGCTTCTCGAGCAGCGGGAGCATCAACGAGTTTTCGCGCCGTAATGGCGGCTTCAATGTCTGCAAACGCGGTATTCACTACCGTCTGGATATGGGTCACGTAACTCATGGTTCTTTTCGCGCGAGTAACCAATAGAAAGCGGCAGAGAGTATCGCACAAATCGCGATAGCGCCAATCATCCCCCACGGCGTGCCATCAGAAACGACTGCTACCCCAGCCCCGACTAACGAGCCAATACCAAAGCGCATCGTCCCTGCCAACGACGATGCCGTACCGGCCATTTGGGGATAACAAGACAGTAAACAAGCCATGCTGTTACTGCCGATGGTCGAGATCACACCGACGTAGGTCATCACTGGGATCACGGTTCCCCAAAGACCAAGGTCTAACCACTGACAGACTGCGATCGCGATACCGGCAACCAGCTGAATTGTCAAGCCGAAACGCAGCATCCAGTGAGAGCCCATTTTGCGCACCAGCCGACCATTCAAAAAGGTCATGATGATCAAACAAACAATGTTAAGGCCAAACAGATAACCAAATGCCTTCGCACTGACGCCGTAATAGTCGATATAAACAAACGAGCCGGCAGTAAGAAACGAGAACATGCCGGCAAAAGAGAAGCCAGAGCAAAAGATCATACCGACGGCAAATGGCGTTTTCAGCATACGCGCATAGTTACGCAGTGAAGCTCCGATACGCAGCGGCGGACGATGATTTTGGGGCAAGGTCTCGGGAATTTTCACCACAATACAGACCATCACAAAACACGCCCAGCCGGCCAATACCCAAAAAATCGCACGCCAATCGAACCACGTCAGCAAATAGCCGCCAATCATGGGAGCAGCAAGCGGTGCAATGGTCATCACCAAGGTGATAAATGACATGGTGCGTGCAAACTCTTCACGCTCGAACATATCACGCACCAAAGCTTGAATGATCACGGCGGCCGCGGCTCCAGCAAAGCCTTGGGTAGAGCGAGCCAGCATCAATACGTTGATGTCTTCGGCGAGCGCACTGACGACAGCGCAGATAAAAAACAGTATCACCCCGCCAAGCATAACCGGCTTGCGTCCATAGCTGTCGGAGATTGGCCCGTGAAAAAGCTGGCCAATCGCAAATCCGGCCGTATATGCCACTAGGGTTGACTTCACCGCACTATTGGGTGCTCCCAAATCGCTAGCAATGGCTGGCATTGCAGGCAAATACATATCGATGGCAAGTGGTGTCAGCGCCGCGATCGCGCCCAAAATGATAATCAAAAGCCAACTGAGTTGTGTCGGTGACGCCGTGACAGCCGATGATTGCGACATAACACTCCTTAACGTGAAAGACAGAGCAATAGGAAATAACGTGAGGTAGATCGAATTGTAACAGTTTATTGTTTCTGTGCGGGAAAGAATGTCTTTCTTTTTGTTGTTATTGCATAGCGCAATAAGCAACGACACCCAGCATGAAATCTGGGCGCAGATTGTCTCTCTCGCAACAAAAAACAGTGTTCGGCGGGAATATAAAGGAGTCTGGCTGACAGACTCCTGAAAAAGACACCCCATTTTTCGCCCCTGTGCGGGTAACGGAATGCCTAAGGCGTACTTTTATTTGATAAACATGGCCACTTCATCAGCGGTCAATGGGCGATATTCGCCCGGCTCAAGAGAGTCGTCCAAACATAGCGGCCCAACAGACTCACGGTGCAATGCCTCAACACGGTTACCCACCGCAGCAAACATGCGCTTCACCTGATGGTACTTCCCTTCTTGAATAGTCAGCAGCACCTCACACTCATCCACCTTTTCGAGCTTCGCTGGTAAGGTCTCTTCTTTTTCACCGCGTAACATAACACCCTGCTCAAACTGAGCGGCGACATCATCGGCGAGTGGGTCCGCTAACCATACACGATAGGTTTTATCACATTTATGCTTGGGTGAAGTAATGCGGTGTGACCACTGTCCATCGTCGGTTAATAACAGCAAGCCTGTTGTATCAGCGTCTAATCGGCCAGCGATATGCAGTTTCTCCGCATTCACTTCTTCTAAAAGCACAAACACCGTGGGGTTGAACGCATCTTCATGGGAACAAACCACACCCGCGGGTTTGTGCATCATAAAGTAACGCGGCCCGGACAGCATCAGTCGCTGGCCTTCAAACTCAACCTCAGCATCGTCGCTGATTTTAACGGCGCCAGATTTGATCACCTCACCGTTGACCGTAATCGCTTCACTTTTCAGAACGCGTGCTGCTTGCTTTCGCGTCACCCCTAAGGTCTCACATAAAAACTTATCTAATCGCATGTGACTGCTCGTTACACCTGTATTTGCGGCGATTATACGTCACATAGGCAGTAAGACACAGATCAAGTTTCAATGGATTGACCTGCATACTGAACGGCCGTGACATAAACTTGTCTCATGCTATCGCCAATCCACAAATTAGATGCAAGGCCTCACGCAGGCTTTTTGTTGAGACGACGAGTCCGTCACATCGTGCCAATGCAACACGTTGTGGCGATTGAGCCTAACTAATGACTGGGTATGATACTGACGTCTCTCGACTAATCAGTGATAAATAAGGTAACACTATGATTGTTTCTCTTCGCCAGCCGGACGCTAATGCTTTTGAAACGCTAATCGCCATGTCGCGCGCGCAGCACGAGCATGAAGCGCTTCCCTTCGAACGCGAACCTGTAGAAATAGCGTTTAAAACGCTACTCTCACAACCAGAGCGTGGGGCTGTATTTCTGATTGATGTTGAGCATAATGGCGAGTGCGAGACCATTGGCTACTTGGTCTTGGTGTACAGCTTTAGCGTTGAAAATGGTGGCAGCGTGGGCGTGATTGATCAGTTTTTTATCGCACAAAACTGGCGGCGCCAAGGTGTCGGCTCTCAAGTGATCCCCTTGGTCGAAGCGACCGCCAAGCAGCATGACTGTGTCGCGGTGATCCTCGAGGTCAACATTGGTAACAAAGGTGCCCGCTTGTTTTATGAGCAATTTGATTACCAACCTCGCCGTCAGCACTGCATTATGTCAAAGCGCCTGTAAAGTCCTGTACCTCGCCCCATAAGTCAGTAAAATTAAACGGCCTTAAAAGGGCCGTTTTTTGTGGAACAAATTCATCGCCAACCACCGCGAACCGCCAACGCTTTTGGTGGTTAACTCCAATACACTGAGAATAACCCTGACTACTGATTATTATGTATACCCTTCGTCCTTATCAGTCTGACGCCGTTAAAGGTGTGCTTCATTATTTTCGTCGTCACAGCACGCCTGCCGTCGCCGTACTCCCCACAGGCGCAGGCAAAAGCTTGGTGATTGCAGAGCTTGCTCGCATCGCGAAAGGACGCGTTCTCGTACTCGCCCATGTAAAAGAGCTCGTCGAACAGAATCATGCTAAATATGAAGGATATGGGCTAACCGGAGGCATCTTCTCCGCAGGGTTGGGACGAAAAGAATCACACGAGAAAGTGGTGTTTGCCTCAGTACAATCGGTGGTACGCAACTTGGAAGCATTCGCGGATCAGTTTTCGCTGCTGGTTATCGACGAGTGCCACCGCGTACCTGACAATCAAGATAGTAGCTACCGCCGCGTCATTAGCCATTTACAAAGCGTGAATGCCGGATTAAAAGTATTGGGACTCACTGCGACCCCCTATCGGCTGGGCCAAGGCTGGATTTATCAGTATCACACCAGTGGAAAAGTCCGCACCACCGAAGCGCGTTTTTTTCGTGACTGCGTCTTCGAGCTACCAATTAGCCATTTGCTCGATGAAGGATTTTTAACCCCTGCCCATGTGCTGGATGCTCCCTTACTCAGTTACGACTTTTCGCAAGTCTCTCGCACCGCCAACGGTTACTACCGTGAAGCCGATTTAGAGAAGGTCGTGGCCAATGCACCACGCGCAACGCCGCAAATCATTGAGCAGGTAATGTCCTATGCCAAGCAGCGTCAGGGCGTCATGATTTTTGCCGCGACCGTCAATCACGCGAAGGAAGTGCTCGCGCTACTGCCTCCACAAGAATCCGCCTTGATTATTGGTGATACCCCCGGTCCTGAACGCGATGCGCTGATCCAAGCCTTTAAGCAAAAGCAGCTCAAATACTTGGTCAATGTTTCTGTTCTAACCACAGGGTTTGATGCCCCTCACGTCGATTTAATTGCCATTTTACGTCCAACCGAATCAGTCAGTTTGTATCAACAAATTGCTGGCCGTGGCTTGCGCCTTTCTCCCGGGAAAAAAGACTGTTTAATCCTCGATTATGCCGGCAACGTCTACGACTTGTATCAACCCGAAATCGGCATGCCAAAGCCAGATAGCGACAGTGAACTCGTTACCGTTCCTTGCCCTGCCTGTGGATTTAATAACAGCTTCTGGGGGAAACTCGACGACAATGGTTTTTTGATTGAGCATTATGGTCGTCAATGCCAAGGGTACTTGGAAGACGACGACGGCGAACGCGAAATATGTGGTTACCGTTTTCGCGCCAAATTCTGCGATGAATGCGGTGCTGATAACGATATCGCCGCGCGGCGCTGTCATCAGTGTGATAATCCATTGGTCGATCCGGACAAAAAGCTCCGTGAAGCACTTAAACTCAAAGATGCACTGGTGATGGCTTGTGTGGATCTATCACTCACTGCAGGAAAAAACCGTTATCAAAAACCTCAGTTGAAAGTGACCTATCACACCAGTGACGGAACAGATCTTCATGAAGTATGGCCGCTTGCAACTAAGAAACAAAAGCAGGATGTGCTAGCACGCTTTGTCCGCCCCCACTTGATCGATAGACACCGCCCCTTTACCGACACGGCCGCAACCAAAATTGCGGCGGCACAACACAGGTTTCGGGCACCGGACTTTATCGTCGCGCGCAAACAAGGACGTTTTTGGCACTTACGCCAAAAGATTTTTGATGTTGATGAGTTTCTCTCGCAAGATCGCCTTGATGCATTGCTTGCCCAAAGTCGCGGCCAACAATTCGCCGATGCCGACCTCTAACGCACGCGATTGCGCCATCCTGCGCGTTATGGCTTGTTTTACCCCCCAAGCAGTGCTAATATCCGCGCTCGTTTTTGGGTACTGAGTTAGGTCGCTACGCTCAGTACTGTATTTTCACTCTAAAGAGAGTTATTAATTATGATGAAATTCGAAGCTGAAGTACGCGCAGAGAAAGGTAAAGGTGCGAGCCGCCGCCTGCGTCATCAGAAGAAATTCCCTGCTATCGTTTACGGTGGTAACCAAGAGCCTGTATCTATCGCACTTGACCACCCAGTTGTTGTTAACCAAATGGACAAGCCTGAGTTCTACGAAGGCATCATCCTGGTTATCGATGGCCAAGAAGTTAAAGTGAAGCCACAAGACATCCAACGTCACCCGTTCAAGCCAAAAGTTGAACACATGGACTTCATCCGCATCTAATTCCTCAGCGAATAATGATGTGATAAAAGGCGCCCACGGGCGTCTTTTTTTTATCCCGAGCATTCATGACCTAGCGCAAAAGTAAGGTTTACATGTCATGAAAATGTCATAAATGGAGACCTAGATCAAAAAAGGGAGAATGAACGTGATAACAGCATTCCAATTTGACTATTAAGTTGATTAACTTAGCCTCCCTTTTAATACACATGTTATATCCCACCATGAAAAAAAGCATTTTTGTTGTTGCATTTATGTCCTTGGCGTTAATGTTAACGGGCTGCTCAGCCACCAATACTCTCGTTAAAAAACGTAACCTTGATGTGCAAACCAAAATGAGTAACACCGTCTTTTTAGACCCAGTGGCTCCTTCAAAACGCACCGTGTTCTTACAAATTCGCAACACTTCCGATAAGCCTAATCTCGATATTAAGTCTGATATTAAAGCGAATATTGAAAGCCGCGGATATAAAGTCCTCGACAATCCAGATAAAGCTCACTACATGATCCAAGCGAATATTCTGCAAGTCGGTAAATCAGATCTGCGTGATAGCGAAAACTTCCTATCTCAGGGCTTTGGAAGCGCCGTTGGTGGCGCCCTTGTTGGTGCTCAATTTGGCGGCGGTTCAGGCCGAGGTGCAACATCTCTCGCAGGTGCGGCTATTGGCTTGGTTGCTGATGCGTTGGTTGAGGACGTTTATTATTCAATGATTACCGACCTACAAATCTCAGAGCGCGCCTCTGCAGGTGTCGTAGTAACTGAAGCGCTTGATTCTCAACTTGCGCAAGGCACGAACAGTAAGAAGGTCGTAACATCAACCCAAGAAACACAATGGAAACGATATCAAACACGTGTTCTTTCCACTGCCAATAAAGTTAACCTAGAGTTTGCTGAGGCTGAGCCTGTGTTGAAGCAAGGCTTAGTGCAGTCGATCAGTGGGCTTCTATAAAGTGACTAAGCGCGCTTCACCGAGGCGCGCTTTTATCTCGTCATCTTTTTCACAAATACGACAACAAATAACGCCATCGTAAAGCTGCCAAGAAACGCTTCAAAGGCGGCAATAAAACGCGCCACGCCGTGAGGAGATATATCACCGTAGCCGAGGGTGGTAAAGGTGACAACACTAAAATATACCGCGTTCAACAATTCATAAAAGTATCGCTGCCAGCCAGTCACATACGGATAGATGGGATTGCTTTGTGTGGTGCCAAGGGCAAAATACGCGAGCGCACACGACACAATCACCAGAACCGAAAAGACCACCACGCGCAGCGGATCTTCACCGTAGCCGCAAAAGAGATCAACAATCTTGGAAAGCCAACGTCGAAAACTCAACTTAGGCATTTGGTAGCGCCGAAACCGCATCTCTTTTTTAAAAAAATACCCAGCGATTTCAAATAACCCCTGCTTTTCGCATTGCTTGCGCACGTTTCGGCAAACTTCTTCGGCCTCTTGAAATAACGATTTTCGCCTTGCCGGATCACGCTCTTTGTAGGCCAGTCGTTCTTGCTTAAGCTCTTTTCCCCAGTCCACATTCTCAAGGCCTGCACGAGCCAGATCAGCGCCTAACAAATTGCTGCCATCTAGCCGTGCACAGTTTAAATTCGCGCGTAGCAAGTTGGCTTTCATTAATGAGGCGCCGCGTAAATCCAATCCAAAGCAATGCGCTTCAGCCATGTTTGCCCGATAAAAATCCGCGCCTTGGCACGAGTAGCCTTCACGACTTCCTCGGTTTACCAAATCAATGTCCGTCAGGTCAGTTCGCGCCAGTTGAAAGCCATCAAGCGGTTTTCCTGATGCCGCCCATTTTTCCACGTCGGCTTTTACGTCATGACCACATTTATCAATGTCCGGATCATGCCAATAGCATAGCCCGGACTGTCCGGCTGGCTGATCGCAACACCAGCCTTTGCTGCTTTTAAATGAACAAGTTTGACTGCGCATGCCCTCGCCCTCCTTACCTAAGTTTAGAAACACTCGGTAATGGCGCCACTTATGACCAGTGAAATAATCAAAGCCAGAAAGAGAACGATGAGCCCAATGCTTACTGGGTGGGGTCCTCATCATCAAACAATGAGGGTTGTTGCGGGATCGGTTGAGTATTTAAGGCAGCATCGCGCATCTGTTTGCGCTTGGCACGCATGATGCGCTCATAACGCTGATGGCAAAGGCGAACAACATTACGTTTTTGTTCATTGGTTAATTCAAACCAATGAAAGCGTTCTTCGCGACTGCGAAAACACCCCTTGCAATAGCCTTTATTGTTCACTTCGCAGATGCCTTTGCATGGACTTGGCACCTCGAAGAAATCCAGTTGTTCCACGTCTACCTCCCTGCTCGTCTATTCATTCAAGCGGGCACAGGGCAGAAATGCAAGTTTGGTTAAAACAAGCCTAATTGTGGCAAGGCTAAGGTATCAAACTCTTTACCAATAAACGGCAAAATACCATCGGCAACGGGCTTAAGCTGCTTATCAATATAATGCTGATAATCAATCGGGCTACGCCGGTAAGCAAGGGGTTCGGGGCCATTAACGGTGATCACGTATTCAATCCAGCCACCGCGTTGATACTGCTGAGCGCGCCCACGCTGATGATTTTCGCTATCAGCTAAGCGTGCCGCGCGCACATGGGGCGGCACATTCTTTTGATATTCCGATAACGGACGACGAAGCCGCTTACGGTATACTAGGCGCTCATCGTGCTCGCCTTTGCTAGTACTGGTCACCAGCTCACGAATAAACTCGTCCACCTCTTCGCCATCGAAGACGCGTTGATAGAGCTGTTGCTGAAATTGCTGTGCAAGCGGTGTCCAATCGGTTCTCACCGTTTCCAAACCTTTAAACACGWTCTCAGCGCGACCCGATTCCCTGTCCACAACGCGACCCGCATATCGCTTTTTACTACCGGTCTCTTGGCCTCGAATGGTGGGCATCAAAAAACGCTGGTAATGGGTTTCATACTCAATCTCTAGCGCCGATTCAAGAGCATAAGTGTCTTGTAGGTGCTGACGCCACCAGCTATTAACGTGATCAACCAGCGATTGACCAATAGCATCAGCGTCCTCACTCGCCTTATCACCGCCCAAGGACACAAAGGTCGAGTCTGTATCGCCATAGATCACTTCATAGCCTTGTGCCTCAATCAGTTCACGAGTGGTTTTCATAATCTCATGCCCCCGCATCGTAATCGACGACGCTAGTCGGTGATCAAAGAAACGACACCCTGACGATCCTAGCACCCCATAAAACGAGTTCATGATGATTTTTAACGCTTGTGAGAAGGCTTTTTCTCCCGCTTTTTTAGCGCGATCGCGAGCTTGCCATAAATCATCAATCAATGCCGGCAAGTAATGCTTTTCTCGGTGAAACACACCACCGCGAAAGCCGGGCACAATATCGTGCTCTTCGCCTACTTGTTGTGACTTTAAGCCTTCAACCAGCCCTAGCGGATCAATCAAAAACGTACGAATAATAGACGGGTATAGCGACTTAAAATCCAACACCAGCACCGAGTGATAAAGGCCGGGTTTAGAGTCCATTACATAGCCGCCTGGGCTTGCAATCCAACCGTCGCTGGCCAAATTAGGCGCCACATACCCCGAGCGATGTAAGCGCGGGAGATACAAGTTGGTAAACGCGGCAACAGAACCTCCGACCCGATCTAGCTCGACACCGGTGAGGCGCGAGCGCTCAATCATAAAATCAAGCAAATGCGTATGGGCAAAAATGCGATTAACCAATCGGCAGTCTTGCAAGTTATAGGTAGCGAGCGCGACTTTATCGTGATGAAACATGCGATTGATAGACGCCATACGATCATGCGGATCGTCGATGGCCTTTCCCTCACCAAGCAGCGTTTGCGCGACTGACTCAAGCGCCCAAGAGCGAAAACCATAGGTCGCTGTTTTCAGCGCATCAATTCCATCAATGACCACACGTCCCGCCAAACTAATAAAGCCAGACTTATTGGCATTTCCTTCTCGCCAATAGGCACTCTCACCGCCGCGGCCAATACGGAGTGACTTTTGGTGACGCTGCGCGCGCTTGACCAGCAAACGGAAATCAAAATCAATGACGTTCCATCCCACCACTACATCGGGATCATAGGTGCTAAACCAGCGCTCAAGCGCCGATAACAAGGCGACTTCGTCGCTAACCCATTCTATCCATGCGGGGGCGTCGGGTTGTGGTGCCCCGACCATGATCACGCGGCTATCCATGTCACTGTCTAAACCAATCGAGTACAGCTGACCTTTTTCTGAGCATTCAATATCCAGTGATACATGGCGTAATTGTGGCGTATACGCCTGCGCCTTTGCTTTACCTTGGGTCACTTCGAGGTAACCTGCTCGCTGACGCGCATTACCGGTAAACAGCAAGCTGCCACAAATATAGCGCTCCATTAGATAGCGATCCGCAAGACGCAAATCCCCTTCATAGAGTGGAATGGCGGCGCCACTTAATACACGTTGCCCTTCTTGGGCGCGTTTGACGGTACTGAGGTAACAGGCGACCAAAGGAATATGTTGAAAGGTCGCCAACGGGACGGTTTTGCAGTAAGCGTGCGGGTCGACAGAAGGAAGCAGTGCTTGTGCACGTTGTTGCTCTTCTTGGGGGATAAAAAAGACGCTTTGTTGATTCTCAATACAGAGTTTAACCGGACCATCAGGTGTAGAGAGCCACAGCACGATGGTACTCGATTCGCCTCGATCACGTTGTTGGCGCGTAATAACGAACCCTTTTTGAACATACGGTTGAGACGTTGTCGATAAAGCCACTATTTAGCATCTAACCCAAGAAATCATCCTAAGAGTGTAACAAACCGACAAAAGCACTGTATAGATAAGGCTCTTCACCGGATGTGGTGGAAAGTCATATCAAGCCCCCCAAAATAGAACAGTATCGCTGTCTTGAACCGTTGTTTGTTTCTAAAGCCTTTGGCTCTAAGCTTCATGTATTGGATTTTGGCATTTATAGCCTCCGCCAAGCCATTCGATGCCTTAAGCCGCATTGCATTAAGGATTGCTGGTAAGTGCTTTTTCACTGTCGCCGCTGCTGCCATCAATGGTTTAATTCCACTTGCTTTAACTAAAGCAAGCCACTCTAGCCATTGATTCCTTGCGCTTCTGATCGAACCTCCGTACCAGATCAGTATTGCTTGCTCTTTGAGCAACCAGCTAAGGCTTGTATCTATCATGAGCTTGGCCAATCTGTTTATACGCTCCCTCAGGCGACCTGTGAGGTTTCTATTTCTTTTGAGCCAGCCATAACGCGTTCTGTAGCACTCTCGTTTAAGGTATGGCGGTAGACGGTTAACCTCTTGCTTGCGAACATCGTCAACAGCTTTGGTGAGCACTTTTGCTACGTGGAAATGATCAACTGCAATCAGGCGTTTAGATCGTGAGCCAAAGAAGGACTCGGTTGCATTCATAAAAGCTTGGCTCATATCCATCGAGACTGAGCGGACCTGTTGTTTAGAGATGTTAGGCAGCACTCGATAGCAGTTTGCTAAGCTTTGTTCACTTTTACCGTCGGCAACAGCGAGAACTTGGCCCGTTCGGCTCGACATCACA